>CAMDSN010000095.1 GCA_945907225.1 Flavobacterium psychrophilum
GCTGAAGAAGTGCGTTGGATACCAAGAAAGTAAACTTGAAAAAAATAGCTCAAACAAGCTAGTTAATGTACTTTTTATATAACCAACTTACAGACGTTCATAAACATAATTAAAAATAAATCAAAAAAAACTTGACTTTTTCAGTAATAAATATATTTTTGCAGTAAATTATAAATTGAAAGAAGATGTATTGGACACTAGAACTAGCATCATATTTAAGTGATGCCCCATGGCCAGCAACCAAAGATGAACTTATAGATTACGCTATTAGAACAGGCGCACCTTTAGAAGTAGTTGAAAATTTACAATCAATCGAAGACGAAGGAGAAATTTATGAATCTATGGAAGAAATTTGGCCCGATTATCCAACTGATGAAGATTATCTTTGGAATGAGGATGAATATTAAAAAAAATCAAAAATCACAAAAGAGAAAAGTCCATTTAGGGCTTTTTTTTATTTAAATTTGCATTCATAATAAGTTATGAATTTCAAAAAAATCAAAAAACTTTAATCATTATTTATAACGTATTAGATTAAAACAAAAAAAATAACAAAGCAATTATGAGTTTAATTTCTTCCATTATTAAAGCATTTGTGGGTGACAAATCTCAAAAAGATGTAAAAGCTACACAACCCTATATAATAAAAATTAAAGCCCTAGAGTCAAATTATTTGGCACTTTCAAATGATGAATTAAGAACAAAAACTGATGATTTTAAGGATAGAATTAAACAAGCTAGAGTCAAACAAGATGAAGAAATCTCAGCTAAAAAACAGGAAGCAGAGAATACAGTTGACATCGACTTAAGAGAAGAAATTTACAATGCTATTGATGCATTAGAAAAGGAATCTTACGAAATTTCCGAAAAAGTTTTGATGGAAATTCTTCCCGAAGCTTTTGCCGTAATTAAAGAAACTGCACGTAGATTTAAGGAGAATTCAACTATTACGGTTACCACTACCGAAAAAGATCGTGTTCTCTCTGCAAGTAAACCATATATTACCATATCAGGAGACCAAACTATTTGGGCAAACCAATGGAATGCCGCAGGAAAACAGATAACTTGGGATATGATCCACTACGATGTTCAACTAATTGGTGGTATCGTTTTACATGAAGGTAAGATTTCAGAAATGCAAACCGGTGAAGGAAAAACATTGGTTGCTACTCTCCCACTCTATTTAAATGCATTAACCGGGAATGGAGTTCACTTGGTAACCGTTAATGATTATTTGGCAAAACGTGATAGTACCTGGAAAGCGCCACTTTTTGAGTTTCATGGATTGACAGTTGATTGTATAGATAACCATTCTCCAAATTCGGATGCGAGAAGAAAAGCTTACGAAGCTGATATTACGTATGGAACTAATAATGAATTTGGATTCGACTATTTAAGGGATAATATGGCCCATTCTCCTGAAGACTTAGTTCAGAGAAAGCATAATTATGCTATTGTTGATGAGGTAGATTCTGTATTAATTGATGATGCTCGTACGCCTTTAATTATTTCTGGTCCTGTGCCAGATGGTGACCGCCATGAGTTTAATGAATTAAAACCAAAGATTGAAAATTTATATAATTTGCAAAGACAATTAGCCAATGGATTTTTAACCGAATCCAAACGTCTTTACAAAGAAGGTAATATGAAAGATGCAGGCTTTCAACTGTTAAGAGCTTATAGAGCATTACCCAAAAACAAAGCGCTTATCAAATTTTTAAGTGAAGAAGGTGTTAAGCAACTACTCCAAAAAACAGAGAATGAATATATGTCAGATAACAACCGAAAAATGCCGGAAGTTGACGAAGCCATGTATTTTGTAATTGAAGAGAAGAACAATCAGGTTGAACTTTCTGATAACGGTATAAAATTCCTATCTAAAGACACCGATGGCAATTTCTTTGTTTTACCAGACATCGGAACTGAAATTGCCAATATTGAAAAACAAAATCTAGAAAAAGATAAGGAAGCAGAAGCTAAGGAAAGACTATTTCAAGATTTTGGAATTAAATCGGAGCGCATTCATACCCTTACTCAATTACTAAAGGCGTATACCCTTTTTGAAAAAGATGTTGAATACGTGATCATGGACAATAAAATTTTAATAGTTGATGAACAAACGGGTCGTATCATGGATGGCCGTCGTTATTCTGACGGATTGCATCAGGCTATTGAAGCTAAAGAACAAGTAACCATTGAAGCGGCTACCCAAACCTTTGCTACAATTACGCTTCAAAACTACTTCCGAATGTATAGTAAACTCGCCGGAATGACAGGAACTGCAGTAACAGAAGCGGGAGAACTATGGGAAATTTACAAGTTGGATGTTGTTGAAATTCCCACAAATCGTGGGATGTCTAGAATTGACAAGGAGGATTTGATTTACCGTTCTGTTCGTGAAAAATTTAATGCTGTAATTGAAGATGTTACCCAATTATCACAAGCAGGAAGACCAGTTTTAATTGGAACAACATCAGTAGAAATTTCTGAATTATTGAGCCGTATGTTAAAAATACGAGGTGTGAATCACAACGTATTAAATGCAAAAATGCACAAACAGGAAGCACAAATTGTTGAAGAAGCAGGAAAGCCAGGCGTTGTAACTATAGCAACAAATATGGCAGGTCGTGGTACGGATATTAAATTAACTCCCGAGGTAAAAGCAGCAGGGGGATTAGCAATTATAGGTACTGAAAGACACGACTCCAGACGCGTTGACCGTCAGCTTAGAGGACGTGCTGGACGTCAGGGAGATCCGGGAAGTTCCCAATTTTATGTATCCCTAGAAGATAATTTAATGCGATTATTTGGTTCCGATAGAGTAGCTAAAATTATGGATAGAATGGGTTTAAAAGAAGGCGAAGTAATCCAACATTCGATGATGACAAAATCTATTGAACGAGCCCAGAAAAAAGTCGAAGAAAATAATTTTGGAACTCGTAAGCGTTTATTAGAATATGACGATGTGATGAATGCACAGCGGGAAGTAGTATACAAACGTAGACGTCATGCTTTGTTTGGTGAACGACTAAAACTTGACATTGCCAATATGATGTATGATACCTGCGAGTTAATTGTGGGCGAAAATAAAGCTAAGAATGATTACAATAATTTCGAGTTTGAATTAATACGCTACTTTTCAATTACCTCTCCAATTACGCGTTCTGAATTTGAAAAAATGTCTGAAATGGAAATTACGGGTAAAATATATAAAGCTTCACTTACTTATTATACTGAAAAAACTGAAAGGAGTGCACGTGAAGCGATGCCAATAATTACTGATGTATATAAAAAAGAAGGAAATAAATTTGAACGAATAATAGTGCCTTTTTCTGATGGAATGAAAACCCTAAATGTGGTAACCGACTTAAAGAAAGCTTATGATTCAAATGGCGAACAATTAGTTGCTGATTTTGAAAAAAACATCACGCTAGCAATTGTAGATGAAGCATGGAAAAAACATTTGCGCAAAATGGATGAATTGAAACAGTCAGTACAATTGGCAGTTCATGAGCAAAAAGATCCCTTACTAATTTATAAGCTAGAAGCGTTCAATTTATTCCGAAACATGCTAGATGGAGTAAACAAAGAAGTAATTTCATTTTTATTTAAAGGTGATTTACCACAAAATCAAAATATACAAGAAGCAAGACAAGTAAAACGTAAAGAAAATTATAAGGAATCTAAAGATGAAGTCCTTAATTCTGATGATATGGCAGCTCTTAATAAAGAAGCAGGTCAAATGCAACAAAGACCTAGTGTAACAGAAACCATCGTTAGAGAAATGCCGAAAATTAATAGAAATGACACGGTTACTATAAAACACGTAATGAGTGGCAAAACAGAAACAATGAAATATAAGAAAGCTGAAAGTATGTTAAATACAGGCGAATGGATACTTGATAAAATGTAATTCAAAGCCAATTTAATTCTGAATTAAAATTTAAAATCAATCAAATAAATACATCATGGCAAAAGGAAAAGACGTTCAGAAAGTTGTAAAAAAAGAACCTTTGAAAACGGCAAAAGAAAAAAAAGCAGAAAAACGCGAAAAAAAGAATACTCCGAAAAGAGATTAATTAACTGCTTAAATTAAAAAGCACTAAGAGACCCTTATTGCTGTTTTATTTAATGGGAATCTGGGAATATCTTCCCTGGATTTAAAATGTTATTATGATCGAAAACACGCTTTATACTTTCCATTAATTCGAGATGCGGCTTAGAAAAAGCAATATCCATATAGTTTTTTTGCACATAGCCAATTCCATGTTCCCCTGAAAGTGTGCCTTTTAATGAAACGGTTAATTCAAAAATTTCTCTTATTCCTAAAGGAATTTGAGTATTCCAATCCTCATCAGACAAATCCGCTTTGATAATATTGACATGCAAATTTCCATCTCCTGCATGACCATAACAAACTGATTTGAATCCATACTTTACACCAATACGCTTGATACCTGATAAAAGTTCAGGCAGCATATATCTCGGCACAACAGTATCTTCTTCCTTGTATATAGAATTACTTTTGACGGCTTCGCCAACCGACCGCCTCATTTTCCAAAGAGCATTTTTTTGATCTTCAGTATCAGCGAACAAAACCTCATCAATTTCAAACTGTTCAACTACTGAAAGAATTTTTTCTGCTTCTTGCATTAAAATATCTGGATAATTACCATCCACTTCAATTAATAAATGAGCTTGGTGTTCCGGTTTAATTTTTATACTAATACCAGAAACATATTTTAGCGTCCAATCAATAGCATCACGCTCCATAAACTCGAGAGCACTAGGCATAATTCCGGCACGAAAAATAGCAGAAACAGCTTCGCAAGCATGAGCTGCATGATAAAATGGAACCAACATTAATACACTATTTTTATTTTGCGGTAATAATTTAAGAACTGCCTTTGTAATTACACCTAAAGTGCCTTCACTACCAATCATCAACTGTGTTAAATTATATCCAGTTGAATTTTTGAGAGTATTAGCTCCAGTCCAAATAATCTCACCATTGGGCAAAACTACTTCTAGGTTTAAGACATAATCTTTGGTAACCCCGTATTTCAATGCTCGAGCGCCACCAGCATTTTCAGCTATATTACCTCCAATCCAACAACTCCCCATGCTACTTGGATCAACAGGATAAAACAATCCTTTCTCGGCAACAGCCTCCCGCAAAACTTGTGTAATTACGGCAGGTTCAACAGTAACTTGTAAATTTTGTTCATCGATGTCAACAATTCTATTAAATCGTTCCATAGACAAACCAATTCCTTTATAAATAGATAATGCTCCACCGCTTAGTCCTGTTCTAGCTCCAATAGGAGTTGTTGGGATTTTATATTCATTGGCTACTTTCAGAATGGCTGAAACTTCATTGGCATTTGCCGGTTTTACAACCACACTCGGAGGAAAAACATAGTCTTCAGTTTCATCATGCCCGTAGTGATTTAAAATTTCTTCGGTAGTAAAAATGAAAGATTCACCAACTATTGAGGTTAACTTTTTAAGAACTTCTGGATGTATTGACATAATTTAAAATTGAAAAGTAAATATACTAATTTGAATTTTTACTTTTTGTTTAAATTTGGTAGAAAATAACAAAAAACTCCAATTAGAGGCAGGAAAGAACAAATTACATAAACATTATGGACGGATGTCAAATCAGCCAGCTTACCTAAGAGAGCAGAACCAATAGCCCCCATTCCAAAAGCAAAACCATAAAATAAACCCGACACCATACCAATTTTTTTTGGCACTAATTCCTGAGCATATACTAAAATCGCAGGAAATGCCGACGAGATAATCAATCCAATTATTATCATCAAAAAATCGGTCCAAAACAAATTTACATAGGGTAATAATAGTGCGAATGGAGTTACTCCAAAAACAGAAAACCAAATAACATATTTCCTGCCTATTTTATCTCCAATTGAACCTCCTATAATAGTTCCCGCTGTGAATGCAATTAAGTATATAAACATATGAAATTGTGCTTCCTTAATTGTCAAACCAAAACGCTCCATAATATAAAACACATAATAAGTAGACAAACTAGCTGTATAAAAGAACTTTGAAAAAATAATAACTAATAATATTGCTATTGCCCATCTAACTTTGGTTTTAGACAAATTATGATAAGTAGTAAAAACTGTTTTTACTTGCTGTTTTTGGTTTAATTGATTGCGATACCAAAAAGCTATTTTGTACATAATTGGTAGAGCAATAAAAGCTGGAATACAAAACCAAAGTATATATCTTTGATTATTTGGAACAACTATTAACGCAACCAAAAGAGGTCCTAATGCAGTACCAAAGTTTCCTCCCACTTGAAAAATAGATTGAGCCAAACCTCTTTTCCCGCCTGAGGCCATGTTTGAAATTCGAGCAGATTCAGGATGGAAAATTGAAGAACCAAGCCCAATACAGATAACCGAAATTAAAATATAATAAAAGTTAATAGCATAAGACAATAAAACAATTCCTACGATTGAAAACAACATCCCAAATATTTGTGAATAAGGCTTGGGATGTTTATCGGTATAATATCCCACAAAAGGTTGAAATATAGAGGCCGAAAATTGAAAAGCGAAAGTTATCAAACCAATTTG
>CAMDSN010000096.1 GCA_945907225.1 Flavobacterium psychrophilum
AAAAATATCTGTTAGTAGTTCAAGATTTTTCATTCCTATTTTTAGAGTACTTCGTTTTTGGAAATACTGATTTAGCTTGAAGTTAAAGTTAAGAGTAAAAAACTTAATATTAACACATGACGCGAGAATCAAAAACACAATTCGAAAACTAGAGCTTAGCTTATTAAAAAAGAACATCCTAATTGTAAATAAATTAGAATGTTCTTTTTGATGATTAATAGTACAATTGCCTAATATAAAAGGAAATTTTTCTTTAAACCATTGGGTGTAATTAACTCATTTTATTTTTAATATTATTTATTGGACTATCAAAAATAAATTTATTGATGTGTTGAACCAAAGTTAATGTTGTAATTTTCACTAATATTCTTTTTTTAAAGCCTTCAAAAATTAATGCAGTTCCGTTTGAAACTAATCTAATTGAATGCTTTGAGAGAAGTGAAATTTATCCCCAAGAAAGACATAATCAGACATTTGTAGTGTTTTTTACTTTAAATTTATAGTGATTCATTACTCTTATGGATGAAGTGTTTCAATTAAATTATCTGAATTATTAAACAATGTAGGATAATCTAAAGCTTCTACAAAACCATCTCCATTAAGATCGGTAGTCTGATAGCCCTCTAATAAATTATCACTATCATTGAAAAGCCGAGGATAATCTAAAGCCTCAATAAATCCATCTTGATTAATATCTCCTGAATAGAATCCGTAAACTCCAGACTCTAATTGAATCATGTTGTCGCCATAAGCTTTGTTAGCAGCTGTCGTGAAATCGTAAGTTAATGGCGTAGAACCAACCGTTTGTGGCGCTGAACTCCATGTCTCTAATGAATTTCTATGTTTAACAGCAATATAGAAAGATCCAATTGGTGCTGTAACGAAGGTAGCTGTAGCGGTTCCATTTGTTTTTAATGCTGCTGTTGTTGTCGCAACCAACTCATATGTAGACGCGTTTCGCAATTCTACTGTAATATCATCAACATCTGTAATACTAGATCCAATTCCCTGATTTACTTTAACCGGTTTCATCTTATGGGTTGAAGGGTCATAGTAACCTTCAATATAAAGTTTTAGATTGAGCGTAGTTGCTGCAGGAATGATATTAATCGAATAGTCTTCTACTTGTCCAAATTGAAAAGTTTCACATGCAGTAGGGATTCCGTTGTATTTCAGCGAAACACGCATTCTCGTTGTTCCAATGGTAGCAGTTAATGGAATTGTAAATATGCCACTAATTGGCGTCGCAGTTGTGGCGGCATTTGTAAAAACTGTTTCCCCACTATCAAGAAAATCGCCATCTCTGTTATAGTCTATAAATACTGCATAGCCTTCAGCATAAACTGTACCTGTCCAAGTTGGAGTTATAGAGATTGTCTGAGTAGTTCCTACTGCCAAAGTTGTGGATATGTTGGTAAAATCTGTATAGCCAGAACCGCCAGTCGAAGTATTGTTAATTGTTCCTAATGTCACGTTTCCAATTAATTCATCGGCAACACTACTTCTTAGTGAAGTACAATACGTGAATTCTGTCGTTGTTATTGAAACTACATTACTTGAAATAGAAATATTTCCAGCATCATCTTTCGCTCTTACTAAAAATGAATATGGAGTAAGCGGTACTAATCCTGTCACGTTAAATGTTGTAGCTGCTGTAGTTCCGATTAGTGTAGCGCCACGATAGACATCGTAGGCCGTAACTCCATTAAGATCTGTAGCTCCAGACCAAGTGAGAACCGTTGATGTGGATGTCGTCAATGATGCACTTAATGTTGGTTGTGTCGGTGGCGTTACGTCAGGTGACAATGTTGTAACACTCAAAATGTTGCTGTTCTGAGAGGTGTTTCCAGCAGCATCTTTTGCTCTTACATAAAAAGTGTAAGGCGTAGCGGTAGTTAATCCGGTAACCAAATAAGTTGTTGCGGCTGTATTGATCAAAAACACTCCATTTCGGTATATGTCATAACTAGCAACTGCAACATTATCTGTAGCCCCTGTCCAAGAAAGAAAAGTGGAAGTAATCGCAGTTAAACTATTACTTAACACTGGTGCAGAAGGCGGCGTTGTATCAGACGACAGAGTTGTGACGCTAACAGAATTGCTATCAATAGAAAAATTTCCATCTGCATCTCTTGCTTTTACTGTAAAAGAAAAATTGGTTCCTGCACTTAATCCTGAAGCGGTATATGAAGTAGTAGTTGAGGTAGCAATAAGTACACCATTTCTAAATATGGAATAACTCGTCACTGCAATGTTATCTGTTGCGCCAGACCAACTCAGTAGTGTTGAATTTGTTGTGGTGTTTGAAGCAACAAGGGTTGGCGCTGTTGGAGCAGTAGTGTCTGCAGTTCCTGCTGTAATGGTGAAATTAGTATTGGACACATCATAAAAAATATGATTAGAACCCGCAATCATAATACGATTGGTAGTTCCCGCTAAATTTGGAATTGTTACTGCTTGTGTACCATCATTAGGAGTTCCTGCCAATAAAGTTATTGGAAAAGTGAGTCCGCCATTTGTGGATAAAAGGATATCAACATTTGCACAATCAACACCATTTGCAGTAGTTCCAGCTGCATCCCAGGTAATTGTTTGTGATACATTTCCAATATAAGATACGGCGGTATTTGGACTAGTCACTAAAAAAGGTCCCACATTAGCAACAGTCAGCACCATATCGTCTCTTTTGGTTTGTCCACCATTTGGAGTTCTGTTGTCTCGTATTGTTAAAGCAAAATTCATAGTTCGAGCAACAGTTGGCAATACTTCCCAAGTTGGATTCAAAACATTTGCAACAACACTTGCCAAAGCTGGCATGAATCTATTTGGGGAGCTTGATGGTGCAATAGATCTAAAATTAGGTCCTGTAGTGGCAGTTTGAGTTGGTGGTTGGGTACTTGTTTGATTGTTTGTTTGCTCCCAGCAATAAGTTAAAGCATCTCCATTTGCATCAGAACCAGTTCCTTTTAATATAAAGGCCGTTCCTTTTGGTATCGTATAGTCAATTCCTGCATTTGCTATTGGAGCAAAATTTCCATTATTCGTCGCAACAGCACATGTTCCGCCATTTCCGCCAATAAAAGCAATCATTTCATTAATACTAACAGTATGAAAATAAGCGTCCGAATTACTTTGAACATTTGGTGTGCAAATTCCGGCATAACCCATTATTGTTGAAGCACTTCCGGGTTCTACCGCCGTAGTCGAATTTCGGTTACAAGCATTATTTTGCGTATGATTTCCTCCCCACTGGTGACCCATTTCATGTGCTACATAATCAATATCAAAAGGATCTCCAACAGGTGAACCTTGACCTGTAATCCCTCTTGCTTTCCCACTTCCGCATGGCGAGTTCAACTGTGCTACGCCGCCGCCGCCAGTACTAACAGTATGACCAATATCGTAATTAGCAGATCCTATCGTGGCGTCAATTAGAGTTTGACTTTGATTCAAAAGAGCATTCGCAGTATTTGAATTATCAAAACTATCCGAATCAACAAAAATAATCAAGTCGTTATTTGCGACTAAGTTCATTCTAAATGACATATCGTTTTCAAAAACACCATTAACACGTGCCATTGTAATTACCATAGCCGATAAAACAGCTGCTTTCTTTTGAGCCAAAGTTCCACCTTCTAATCCTGCTGCAGTAATATGAAAAGCTGCATATTCAATAGTACAAGCCATTGCTAAACGATATGTTCTAAAAAGACCATCAATTGCTCTGTTTTGAAGAGCACCTTCAATCGATCGAACTTCTTTGGAAGATGAGTCGATAACACCACAATTAAAAGATTTAGTTGCCGATATATCCTGTCTTCTGTATATAATATAATTGCTGAGATCTTTGGTATATGTATCAATATAAAAAGTTCCATTTTCACCTGATAATGACATAACATGTAAACCAAAAACAGTAATGCTAAATCGTATTGATTCAGCAGGATTTTTAATACCTATTCCTGTATATGTTTTTAAATTTGGAAATTTATCCGCTAGTTCTTTCTCCATAATTGGAGCTTCATAAATTTTATAATCTTCCAATGTTCCATTTGGATTTGGAAAAGGAATTATAATATTTGAAGAAGATACTCCAGAATCTATAGGTGCTAGCAATAAACGCGATTTAAGTAGATCTAAATTTAAAGAATACAATTCATACTTCGATGGCATCGAAGACCGCTCCATCTTGATTGACGATTTAGTTGCTTCTTCAGAAACCTTATTCCATAAAGCATCTTGACCAAAACTGTTAAAAAAAATAAAAACGAAGAATAGAACTAATTGATTTTTCATAACGTAAGTTTAATTCGAAGAAAGTAAATCTACTGTAATTATCAATAAATCAAAACAGTTAAAGGAAAAATATTTTCGTTTTTGTATAAACAAACCCGTAGGGTATAATTATTTAAAATTAAAAATATTGCCTAAATGTTTGTCAAGATAATGAATTTCAGTATCTTGAAGTCGCTAAACAAACAAACATTTATGATAAATATAGTTAGAAATTATTTTAGAGTTTTAGAAGTTTTAAGTTCTTTGAATATCGAGTTTGAGTTTAAATCAGTAATTGGTAGAAAACTAAAAATGACTGATTTAGAGGGCAGTTATCCACCTAATATGGAAGAAATACTTTTAATGATGTAATTTTTGATTAATCAACCTTTTTCAATGTACGAAATGCCCGAAATGAAGCTAATTAAACAATATTTATTTTAATTTAAAGTTGCCTGAATAGTAGGCTATTTTTTTTGACCATACAATAATCCTACAATTATTAAAATTAAAAATCCTTAAACTACTGATTTACAGTATTTTTAAGGATTTTTTAGTGACCTCGACTGGATTCAAACCAGTAACCTTCTGAGCCGTAATCAGATGCGCTATTCAGTTGCGCCACGAAGCCGTTTTTGTGGTTGCAAATATAGATAATACAATTAAATCTACAAATGAATAGGTCAATTATTTTCTGCAATCCAAAGCACGTGCCGTCACAAAATAACGCCACCCAATAATAGCCATTTGCCATTTTTTTGCCTTGCTAATATCTAACCTTTGTTTTGTAAAACTAGGCAGTAATAGTTTGTTGAGTTGGGCTAATATTTTGTAAAACATTATTTTTTTTATCAAGTTGCGGTTTCACATTTACTAAAAACCCATTCTTTTAAAACGTATCTAAGTCGCAAAAGAAATTATGCTTTTTGTGTTTTTAAAGTCGATTTTACTTTCTTAAGCTCTTCAGTTGTTTTTTGCATTTCTTCTTTTGCTTTCAACATGTCTTCTTTAGCTTTTAATAACTCTTCTTTTGCTTTTTCTAAATCGGAATCAGAATTATTTGAATCTTCTTTATCCAAATTAGGCGTCTTTTGATTCATTTGATCCTGAAGTTTTTTTAGCTGTTTATTAAAATCATCCAAGTTAGAATTAGGACCATCAAAATTGAAATTAAAATTTTTCATTGCATCATCGCCAAAATACTCTGTTTTATTCTTGCCTAATATTGCTTGTAGTTCCTCAGGTGAATAATCTTCACCTCCCTCAACCACTTTTCCGTCTTCAATAATAAGTGTCTTTTTTCCATCGTTTTGTATAATAATTTTAGAACTTGATTGTCCAAAGGCACCATTGTTGGGAAATGAAAAACTATAAGATTGTGACTTTTGGTCTTCATTGCCAAAATTAAATTGTTTCATGAAATCTTGGTTGTTACTAAAATTTATCACCCCCGAATTCTCATTTGAGGGCTCTCCAAAACCAATCTCTTCACCTTGTTTGAAAAATTTTATTGGGGCAATTGGCTTTTGGTTATCCAATTCGAGAATCCCTTTATTACCCTTTCTATCTTTATATTCTACTTTTATAGCAACAATTTCATCTGAGGTGTTTCTTTTAATATTTTTGTAATTTATAGTAACGCCATATTCCGCTAGCGCCTTGCAATCCTCTTTCATTTCAGCTTCGTCGGTAGATTTGTTCCAGGTCATAACCACATCCCCTTTGTCGTTCTGTTGTTGCAAAATAAAAGGTTTTTTTTCTTGAGCCTTGCAACTTAATATAGCCAATACTGGCAATATAAATATTCTAGCGTGTATCCATTTCATATTTTTTCTGTTTAATTGATTTTAATTTAAGCAGCAAATTTATAGGAGTAGTTTTTTTCAAAAAAGAAATTTAGATTTTTTTTAACTAATTTATCTCTTTTCATTTTGTATTAAGTAATAGGCCCAAATTCCGAAAGACATTCCAATTAAGCCCAAAGTTCCCATAAAGAACCAATTGATTTGATATCCAAAATTATCAATAAGTACCATTCCCGATTTAGAACTGAAAATATGTGCGCAACTAAAACTCATAGTATATATTGCCATATAGCGCCCTTCGTGGCCTTTTGGAGCTCTACTCAAAGCTACTGAATTAGAAAGTGGAAAGGCGAACATTTCACCAAATGTCATAAATATCATCATAATAATTAATATG
>CAMDSN010000097.1 GCA_945907225.1 Flavobacterium psychrophilum
TATGAAAGAGAATTACTGGAATACGGGACCAAAAGATTATTAGAAATAGAAGGCATTGAAATATATGGGCCAAAAGATTTAAATAAAAAAGTGGCAGTAATTTCATTTAATCTTAAAGCTATTCATCCATATGATGTTGGAACGATTATAGATAAGTTGGGCGTTGCAGTGCGAACCGGTCATCATTGTGTCCAACCTATTATGGATTATTATAAAATACCTGGAACAATAAGAGCTAGTTTTGCATTTTATAATACTAAAGAAGAAATTGACGTTATGATTGTAGCTTTAAAAAAAGCGCAAACAATGTTATTGTAAAAATATTTTTTTCAGTTTTGTTTATTTAATCCGATTCATTAACAAAAAAATTAAACATTCCGCTTTATGAAAGTACTTAGCTTAATTTTTCTCACCCTTTTTCTTGGTAAAAGCTGCACTAATGAAGCTCAAAAAGATATTGCAAAAGCAACGTTTGAGTATACTGCTAGTACTCGAGGGTTTTTCCAAAAAACAACTATACAAAATAAAAAAGCTATTATTTCAATAGATAGAAATGGGGAAAAAAATCCTGAGGAACTTCTTATTTCTGATAAAGACTGGAAAGAAATTATTGGTTACTTTGAAAAGATTGATTTGGAAAAAGTACCAACTTTAAAAGACCCAACTCAAAAAAGGTTTTATGATGGAGCAGCGATAGCAAATTTGAAAATAAGATATAAAAACAAAGACTATCATACTTCTGATTTCGATCACGGTTTTCCGCCAGTTGAGATTGAAAAAGTGGTAAATAAAATAGTGGCAATGGGTCAAAAAATAGAATAAAAAATTTGTATCTAAAGCAATGACAATACAAGAAACACAAGCCGAAATAGTAGACGAGTTTTCTATGTTTGACGACTGGATGGAACGCTATGAATATATCATTGAGTTAGGGAAGTCTTTGCCTGTAATTAGTGAACAATTCAAAACGGAGGAAAATAGCATTAAAGGCTGCCAATCTAAAGTATGGGTTCATGCCAAACAAGAAGAGGACAAATTGTTTTTTACCGCCGATAGTGATGCTATTTTAACAAAAGGAATTATAGCCATTTTGATTCGCGCTTTTTCAAATCAAAGTGCATCAGCTATTTTAGAGGCCAACACCGATTTTATAGATGAAATTGGTCTTAAAGAGCATTTATCTCCGACCAGGGCTAATGGACTGGTTTCAATGATAAAAAAAATTAAAATGTATGCGTTGGCATATCAAGCAAAAAAATAGTGGTAATAAAAACTTCAGTATAGATCCTGAAATAAATTAAGCATAAATGGAAGAATTTAAAGATGAAATTAATTTAGGGGAAAACGTTGTTAAAACATTAAAAGGCATTTACGACCCTGAAATTCCAGTCGATATATACGAATTGGGTTTAATTTACGATGTTATGATAAACGAAGACAATGAGGTAAAAGTTTTAATGACCCTAACTTCGCCAAATTGTCCTGTGGCAGAGACCTTACCTCGCGAAGTTGAAGAAAAAATAGAGAAAATCGAAACCGTTAAATCATGCGAAGTTGAAATTACTTTTGACCCTCCTTGGAGCAAAGATTTAATGAGCGAAGAAGCAAAGTTAGAATTAGGAATGCTTTAAATAGTATTCAGTCTCAGTCCCAGTTTTCAGATACTGCGACTGCGACTGCGACTGTAAACTAAAATGGACGAAATTATAAATAAAGTAAGTAACTCTATACTCGAAGTTTTCGATTTAGAAGATTATTATCCAATCGGAATTCGAACACAGTTAGATATTTCACAGTGGCTCTTTGAAGGTTTTTTACTGAAGGAAAAAGATTTCCGAAATGCCTTAAAAAATCACGACTGGGAACAATATAAAAACCATTACGTTGCTATTAATTGTTCTACTGAGGCTATAATTCCAGCTTGGGCAACTATTTTAGTTACTGTTTATATTTCTCCATTTGCAAAAAAAGTGGTTGTTGGAAGTCTTATCGATTTAGAAACCAACCTGTATCAAGAGATTCTTCAAACAATTAACTACACAAAATATCTAGATAAACCATTAATTTTAAAGGGTTGTTCAAAAAAACCAGTTCCAGAAAGCGCTTATATTATGGCTATTCAAAAACTGCAACCTTTTGCTAAAAGCATTATGTATGGTGAAGCTTGTTCGGCAGTTCCACTTTTTAAAAAAAGTAAAGAAGCATAAAAAAGGCTAGTTTTTGAAGGCCTGTTCTAAATCAGCCAATAAATCGGAAATGTCTTCAACGCCAGTACTTAATCGAACTAGGTCATCAGTAATTCCTATTTCTTTTCTCTTGTCTTCTGGAATCGAAGCGTGTGTCATTAAAGCCGGATGGTTAGCCAAACTTTCAACACCTCCAAGCGATTCCGCTAAAGTAAATACTTTTAATTTCTCTAAGAAAGCAATTGCATCTTCTTTCTTGCCCGATTTAAAGGTGAAAGAAACCATACCGCCAAAACCACCCATTTGTTTTTTTGCAATTTCATGAAAAGGATGACTCGGCAATCCAGGGTAATAAACGGTTTTCACTTTAGAATGATTACTTAAAAAAGCGGCTACTTTTTCACCATTTTCACAATGTCTTTGAACACGTAAATGCAAGGTTTTTATTCCGCGTAAAACTAAGAAACTATCCATTGGGCCAAGTGTGGCGCCTGTTGCAAATTGTTTAAAATGTAATTCATCACCTAGAGTTTTGTCTCTGATAATTAAAGCTCCAGCAATGACATCGGAATGGCCACCAAGATATTTCGTTGCCGAATGCATTACAATGTCGGCCCCTAAATCTAAAGGTTTTTGCAAATAGGGGGTTGCAAAAGTATTGTCAACCGCAAAAAGGATATTTTTTGCTTTCGTAATTTTAGCAATTTCTTCAATATCGGCCAATTTCATCAACGGATTTGTTGGTGTTTCTACCCAAACCAATTTTGTGTTTTCGTTAATCAATGACTGTAATTTTTTTAAATCAGTCATATCTACGAAGTGAAATTTAATGCCACTATCTTTATACAAACGAGTAAACAAACGATACGTACCGCCATACAAATCGTCCATCGCAATAACTTCATCTCCAGATTTAAACAAACGTAACAAGCAATCAGTCGCTGCTAATCCCGATGAAAAAGCTAATCCACGAGCACCATTTTCAATTGATGCTAAAGCGTCTTCTAGCGCTTGACGTGTTGGGTTGGCAGCACGAGAATATTCGTAATCACCAACTGGTGTTCCAGGTGTTATTTGTGCATAAGTTGAGGTTTGAAACACCGGAGGCATTACAGCTCCAGTTACTTTTTCATAATGTTGACCACCATGTATAACTTTTGTATTGAATTTCATCTGATTTGGTTGTTTAAATATTTATTACTAAAAAAGAATCGTTTTATTTTGTTGTAAATTTGACAAAAATACAGATTATAATCTTCAAATAATTTTCCTTTGTAAAAAGAAAATACATGACCAACAAAATTTATTATTTAAGCTCCTGCGATACCTGCAGAAAAATTATAAAAGCCCTACCCAAAGCAGATAAATTAGAGTTTCATGACATTAGGCAAGATCCAATTACGCTAAAAGAATTAGAAGAAATGCATTCTCTGTCGGGAAGCTATGAAGCATTATTTAGCAAAAAAGCACAATTATACAAATCAATGGATTTGAAAAACAAATCGTTGACAGAGGAAGATTTTAAGAAGTATTTATTAGAGCACTATACTTTTTTGAGCCGCCCGGTTTTTATTATTGATAATAAAATTTACATCGGAAATTCGCAACAAAACATTTTGCAAGTATTGAAAATGTTGGAAAATGTCTAGAAGAACTTGGGCTCTTTTTGCCGCAACATTAGTTTCCATTATTTATGGTGTAACCTTTACTATTGCCAAAGATGTTATGCCAAAATTCGTTCTCCCATTTGGATTTATAACGATGCGTGTGTGGGGTTCAGTAATTCTATTTTGGTTGGTTTCTGTTTTTGGGCCTAAAGAAAAAATTGAAAACCAAGATTTTCCCCGAATTATCGCTGCTGCATTTTTTGGTGTAGCTTTAAACATGCTTTCTTTTTTTAAAGGGTTGAGCTATACCTCTCCGATTATGGGTGCCGTTTTAATGGTAACTACGCCAATGATTGTTCTCGTTCTTTCAGCATTCATAATAAAAGAACGCATGAAAAAGCGAAAAGTTTTTGGTTTGCTTTTAGGATTAGCAGGGACCATAACTTTAATTCTCTACGGGAAATCGGTGGCCAATGCACCTAACGCCTCTTTAGGTAATTTATTGGTTTTTACCAATGCTTTTTCTTATGGTATTTACTTAGTAATTGTTAAGAAATTAATGGATAAATACAATGCTTTTACTTTTGTAAAATGGATTTATACCTTTGGATTTATAATGGTTTTACCTTTCGGCTGGACTGAATTTCAGGCCGTACAATGGGCTATTCTTCCAATGGATGTTCTCTGGAAAATTGGATTTGTAGTAGTTTTTTCTACTTTTATTACCTATTTATTCAACTTACTTTCCATGCGGGAATTATCCCCAACCACAATTGCTGTTTTTGTTTATTTGCAACCGTTTTTCGCAACCGTTTTTGCAATGAGTTTAGGAAAAGATGAGCTTACGTTGGTTAAAATAGTTTCGGCAGTTATGATTTTTACAGGAGTTTATTTGGTAACGCAGAAAAGTGTGAAGAGTGACTAGTAATTAGTGATTAGCTCTAAAGAAGATGCTAATTACTTATCACTAATTACTAATTACTTTCTTATATTTGAAGTCTATTAAAAAACACCAATGATACAATCAATGACTGGTTTTGGAAAGGCAACTTTGCAATTACCAACCAAAAAAATAACAGTAGAAATTAAATCCTTAAATTCAAAAGGGTTGGATTTGAACACCCGAATGCCATCTGTTTTCCGTGAAATGGAATTGGGATTACGCAATCAACTTTCGGCGCGATTGGAGCGCGGAAAAATAGATTTTTCCCTGTATGTTGAGGGAACAGGCGAAGAAACATCATCAAAAATAAATATTCCAATAGTTAGAGGATATATATCTCAAATGAAAGCAGTTATTCCAAATGCTGATGAAACGGAATTGATGAAAATGGCAGTTAGAATGCCTGATGCACTCAAAACTGAGCGTGATCAAATTGACGAAAACGAATGGAAAAAAATTCAGATTGTGATTGATGAAGCCCTTGAAAACATGACGCAATTTCGGAAAGATGAAGGCCTTTCGTTGGAAAAGGAATTTTTGCATCGTATTGGCAATATCACGACGTTAATGAATAACGCTGTTTCTTATGATGCCGAACGCGTTCAAACTGTTAAAACGAGATTACGTAACGCTTTAGACGAACTAAAAGAAAACGTAGATGAAAATCGGTTTGAGCAAGAATTGATTTTTTACCTCGAAAAATACGATATTACCGAAGAGAAAGTTCGCTTAGAAAATCATTTAAACTATTTCATAGAAACGATTGCAGGAACAGAAGCCAACGGAAGAAAACTTGGTTTCATTACGCAAGAAATGGGAAGAGAAATCAACACCATGGGTTCCAAATCGAACCATTCTGAAATGCAGAAATTAGTTGTGATGATGAAAGATGAATTGGAGAAAATCAAGGAACAAGTTTTGAATGTTCTTTAAAGAAAGTATTGGATAGAATATAGGGAATAGACAACACATCTACAGATACTGAAATAAATTCAGCATAAAATGAACAAAGGAAAGTTATTAGTTTTCTCAGCGCCATCGGGCTCAGGAAAAACAACCATAGTTAGGCATTTATTAGCACAACCTGAGTTGAATTTGGAGTTTTCCATTTCGGTAGCAACGCGGGAGCCAAGAAGTGAAGAAATTGATGGGAAAGATTATTATTTTATGTCAATAACGGAATTCAAAAAACACATCAAAGCTGAAGATTTTATTGAATGGGAAGAAGTGTATCGCGATAATTTTTATGGCACTTTGAAAAGCGAAGTACAACGCATTTGGGCAAAAGGTAAGAATGTAATTTTTGATATTGATGTTTCCGGCGGATTACGAATTAAATCGAAATTTCCAAAGGAAACCTTAGCTGTTTTTGTTAAACCGCCAAGTGTTGACGAACTAAAACGACGCTTAAAGGAACGTTCTACAGAAAGTGAAGACAAAATCAATATGCGAATAGCAAAAGCACATGTTGAGTTGGCAACTGCACCACAGTTTGATAAGGTTATTAAGAATTACGATTTGGATGTGGCAAAGCAGGAAGCCTATGATTTGGTTAAAGAATTTATAAAAAGTAATTAGTTATTAGTAAAGAGTAATTAGTCTTGAATGGGTGAAATAAAATCATATAAGGATTTATTGATTTGGCAAAAGGGAATCAAAATAGTAACCATGGTTTATCATTTGACAAATTCCTTTCCAAAAGAAGAATTATTTGC
>CAMDSN010000098.1 GCA_945907225.1 Flavobacterium psychrophilum
TTGAAACTAAAGATTATAAAGTTGGCTTTGAAAACGGGCTTTATAAAATTATAAATGTATTTGAATTTAATCCAAAAACGTACTGCAATTGTTGGGTTAAAAACACCCAAAATCAATAAAAAAGCAGGAATGATCTAAAATGGGTAAAACAAAAAAACCACTAAAAACATTGACTTTGTATGTGATTTAGAATAGGATTGACTTCGTCTTGCCCTCAAAGCTCCCCTTTGAAAATAAAAGGGATTGGCTCCGCCCTTCCTTCAAAGCTCCGCTTTGAAAATAAAAGGGATTGGCTGCGCCCTTCCTTCAAAGCTCCGCTTTGAAAATAAAGGATTGGCTTACGCCCATCCATCAAAGCTCAGCTTTGAAAAAAGAAAAAGAGAAAAAAATACTCAAATAAACTTGGATATTTTTTTCTCCATTTCTTTTCATTCGTGATCCCAGAAGGATTCGAACCTTCGACCTACTGCTTAGAAGGCAGTTGCTCTATCCAGCTGAGCTATGGAACCAAAGAAGTTTTTAAAAAACTTATAAAATAATTTATTTTCCTAAAAAAAATACGCTTTATTTTGTCGGGGTGGCAGGATTCGAACCTGCGGCCTCCTGCTCCCAAAGCAGGCGCGATAACCGGGCTACGCTACACCCCGAAAAGTCTAAACGCGGAGAGTAAGGGATTCGAACCCTTGGTACAGTTTCCCATACGCATGTTTAGCAAACATGTCCTTTCGGCCACTCAGGCAACTCTCCAAAATTCTAATAAAAACTGTATGAACGTAATATTTTTTGCGGTTGCAAATGTAACTTTTCATTATATAATTTACAACTATTTCAATTCTTTTTTTAGTTAAAAATTAAATAAATTCTAAATTAGTTCAATTTCAACTAAGTAGGTTTTTTAATTATCAAATATAATTGCCCTTTTACTTTTAATGGGCTTTAAATTACATATTTTACAATAAAAGATTAGTTTTGTACAACTAAAATAAAATCTCTATGAGTACAAAAGTAGTAATCGTATCAGCAGTTAGGACTCCCATTGGCAGTTTTATGGGTGCTTTATCTAGCCTGCCCGCAACCAAACTGGGAGCTATTGCCATAAAAGGCGCTATAGAAAAGATAAATTTAGACCCAAATTTAGTTGATGAGGTTTTAATGGGGAATGTAATTCAGGCTGGAAACGGTCAAGCTCCAGCAAGACAAGCTGCCTTATTTGCAGGTTTACCGAATACAGTTTCTTGCACTACTATTAATAAAGTATGTGCCTCTGGAATGAAAGCAGTAATGCAGGGAGCACAAGCAATAGTGGCAGGTGATGCTGAAATAATAATTGCTGGTGGAATGGAAAATATGAGTTTAATTCCTCATTATGTTCATTTAAGAAGCGGAACTAAATTTGGCCCAACTTCTTTGATTGACGGTATGCAAAAAGATGGATTAACTGATGCTTATGACAATTCAGCAATGGGTGTTTCTGCTGATTTATGTGCGGCACAATACAAAATTACTCGAGAAGAACAAGATGCATTCGCAATACGGTCCTATGAAAAATCTGCTCAAGCTTGGAAAACAGGAAAATTTGATAATGAAATCATTCCTGTAGAAATTCCTCAAAGACATGGTGACCCCATAGTTTTTTCTCAAGACGAAGAATTTACAAATGTAAAATTAGATAAAATACCGAGTTTAAATCCCGTATTTACAAAAGATGGAACTGTAACAGCAGCTAATGCTTCCACTATTAATGACGGAGCTGCGGTTTTAATCTTAATGAGTGAAGAAAAAGCAAATTCACTAGGATTAAAACCATTAGCATACATAAAATCGTATGCCGATGCTGCCCAAGAGCCAAAATGGTTTACAACCTCCCCTGCAAAAGCATTGCCTAAAGCACTAAATAAAGCAGGGTTGTCAATTTCAGATGTGGACTTCTTCGAATTTAATGAAGCCTTTTCAGTGGTTGGAATAGCCAATTCTAAAATCTTAAATATCGATACTGCAAAAGTAAATGTTAATGGAGGTGCAGTTTCGCTAGGACATCCACTCGGATGCTCTGGAGCCCGAATAATAGTAACACTTATTAATGTACTTGCTCAAAATAATGCGAAAATA
This sequence comes from Flavobacterium psychrophilum, assembly GCA_945907225.1. GTDB lineage: Bacteria > Bacteroidota > Bacteroidia > Flavobacteriales > Flavobacteriaceae > Flavobacterium > Flavobacterium psychrophilum_Q. The sequence continues at coordinate 2,110 of CAMDSN010000098.1, forward strand.
GGGGCAGCAGCTATTTGCAATGGTGGTGGTGGTGCATCGGCAATCGTAATTGAAAGAATTTAATTAGTACATGATAGCTATTTTATCTGTAATTTTATGCGCGTTTTAAAAATATCATAATTCTTATAAATGTTTGCCATTTGTAATCTTGCAATAATTCCTTTAAGAGCGGAACCAAGTGACAGAAGCGAAATCGTTTCTCAAGTCCTGTTTGGCGAACATTTTGAAATTATTGAAACACAAAAGCAGTGGTCAAAAATTAAATTGCACTTCGACAAATATGAAGGTTGGGTAGATTCAAAACAATATCAAACAATATCTGAAAAAAATTATAACAGTTTATCACAAGAGCCACTAATTCTAAATTTTGATTTGGTTGAATATGTTTCAAACCCCTCTAATTTACTGCTACCTGTTCCCCTGGGAGCTTCTTTAGCATTTCTAAACCACTCCGAAATAAATACCGAATCTTTCGAGTTTGATGGATTAAAAATTAGCGGAGAAAAATCAAAATTAGATTTAATTTCAACGGCCTATATGTATTTGAATGCCCCCTATTTATGGGGTGGAAAAACACCATTTGGCATTGATTGTTCGGGTTTTACACAAATGGTATATAAATTAAATGGCTTTCATTTACTTAGAGATGCGTCGCAACAATCCACACAAGGCGAAGCGTTGAGCTTTATTGAAGAAAGCGAGCCCGGAGATTTAGCTTTTTTTGACAACGAAGAAGGAAAAATAATTCATGTTGGCATTATAATGAAAAACAATTACATTATACACGCAAGTGGAAAGGTAAGGATAGATCGTTTAGATCATCTTGGTATATATAATATTTCTGAAAACAAACATACACACAGGCTGAGAGTAATAAAAAAAATTATTTAAATTAATTTCAAACTACTTTTTATTTTAATTTAAAATTATAATTCTCAAAATTCAATACTATATTTCCTGTAAAACTTTTATCAAATAATCAATATCTGCTTTTGTATTGTTGTGGCTAAATGAAATGCGTAAACTTGGCTTAGTCAATTCTTCATCTGATAACATTTCACCCAACACATGCGAAGGCTTATTACTTCCACTCTGACATGCACTTCCACGTGAAACAGCAACCCCTTTCATATCCATATAAAATAGTATCATAGCTGTTTTTTCAGCAGAAAAGGGCAACAAGACATTTAAAATATTATAAAAAGTAGCGTTACCATTTTGTTTGATTGCAGGGAATGCTTTTTGAAGCTGTGACCAACAATAGTTTTTTAATTCGGATATATAATTTCGTTCCATTTCTAAATGTTCGTAGGAAAGTTGTAACGATTTTGAAAGTCCAGCAATTTGATGCACCGCTTCAGTTCCTGCACGCCAACCTTTCTCCTGTTCTCCACCATAAATAATAGGTTGCAACACCAAACCTTTTCTAATAAATGCAAAACCTATACCTTTTGGACCATGAAATTTATGAGCACTTGCGACTAAAAAATCAACGGGTAACTCTTTTAAATTAAATGCTGTTTTCCCTATAGACTGAACTGTATCACAATGAAATAAAACAGAATTTTGGCGACACATTATTCCAATTTTTTCAATATCATTAACCACTCCGGTTTCATTATTAACATGCATAATTGAGACCAAAGTTGAAATTTCTTGGGAAACAAGTTCTGAAAATGATTCATAGTTCAAAGAACCATCATTTAAAACAGGAACATAATCTACTAAAATGTCATATTCTGCCTGTAATGCTTGGATTGTATATAGGGTGGCATGGTGCTCAATTCTGCTTGTAATAATGCGCTTCACTTTATGATCCTTGACAATACTTCTTAAAATCCAATTTGTCGCTTCTGTTGCAGAAGAAGTAAATAAAATTTCTTGAGCATTACAATTTAGCAAACTTGCTATAGATTTTCTTGCATTTTCTATAATAGCTTTAGCACTTCTACCCACACTATGTGTTGAAGAAGGATTTCCAAAATCTAACTGCATTACTTGCACCATCTCATCAATTACTTCTTGACGAATTGATGTGGTTGCAGCATTATCGAGGTAAATTGTTTTCATTTTGCAAATATAAAAGTACTGATCTTAATTAATTAAGAAAAGCGAAAATTAAATAATATAAAAAACTTATTTTTGCTTTAAATTTAATAAAATGAATAGATTTTTTTATATACTAGGCCTATTATTAGCAATTACAGCATGTGATGACGGCAATTTAACGATAGATGTTATTGATTTTTCAGATGTTATTGCACAAAAATGTCCCTCAAAAGATGTAATTTATAAGGTTAAAGATGCTGAAATGTTATTTATTGAAGTTCCAGCTGCTACATTTATAAATGATGAAACCCAAGAAAATGAGCCTATAGAAGTTGTAATAAATTCTTCCAATAAAGTAACCTATAGAAAGTATAGTGGTACAGTTAGTTCGGACAATATTTGTCCTTCTATACCCGATGCAACGCCTAACTTAATTGAACAGTGGAATGCCACTTCTGGTAGCATTCAAATTACTTCAAAAGCAATAAAATCTACTAATAGCACAACCAATTCAACTAGAATTACTGGCTATTTATATACTATTGTTTTCAAAAATATAACTTTTCAAAAGCCGTCTGGACCACAGGTTTACGAATCGTTTTATTTTGGAACGTATTCTACTACTGTAGACCCATTAGCATTTGGATTTAATCAAGAAGTTGACAAAAGTGCATGCAGTACAAAAATTTACGATTTTAGTGGAAGTGAAGTTTTCACTTTAGATGTTTCAGATTATTCGACTTTATTTGCAAACGAAGTGACCACAAGCCCAAGAACGGCATTAATTAGCGCTACAAATAAATTATCCTATAGATTATATTCTAACACCCTGACTGACGCTTATTTTTGCAATACACCTATCCCTTCAACACCTACATTAACCCAACAATGGAATGCTCTAGACGGAATTGAAGCAACCAGCGGAATTATAGAAGTGAGCACTACCACATTGGGCACTAGTTTTCAACATACTATTCGACTAAAAAAAGTCACTTTAAACAAAGGTAATAGTTCATTTTCTCTAGGTGATGATTATCTCTTTGGTTCCATGATAACTAATTAATATTTAATTCTCTATATGGAAACAGATTCTATTAGTTACCAGAAATCAGGTTATTTCAATAGTTTAATCATAGATTATTTAAATGAAAAAACTGAATTAAAAGAACTTTACAATAGATTTCCAAAATTAGAAAACTTCAAGTATCAAATAGAAGAAAAATCGAAACAATTTGACAGTAATAATAGAAATATTTTAGTAAACGCACTGGATAACCAGTACAATGGATTTCAAATTTCTGAGCAAACGAAAAATAACATTACAAGCTTAAGCAATTCAACTACATATACAATTACAACCGGTCATCAACTTAATTTATTTACCGGCCCACTTTATTTCCTTTATAAAATTATTTCTACAATAAACCTCTGTAAGAAATTAAAAGAAAAGCACCCCGAGCATAATTTTATTCCTGTTTATTGGATGGCAACAGAAGATCATGATTTTGAAGAAATAAATCATTTCAACTATAAAAATGTCAAAATAAAATGGGATAAAAAAAGCAATTGCCCTGTTGGACGAATTAAGACTGAAGGCATAGAAAATATATTTAAATCTTTTGAATTAGAGCTTGGAACCGGAGAAATTGGAAATTATTTGAAAGATCTTTTTGAAAAAAGTTATCTCAAAAATAGCACTTTATCACATGCTACGAGATTCATGGTCAATGCACTTTTTGGAAATGAAGGACTCGTAATTATTGACGGTGACGATAGCGCGTTAAAAAGATTGTTCATTCCAATTATCAAAAATGAACTAACAGAAAGAAAATCCTTCTATGAAATATCAAAAACAAATGATAGACTTAAAAACTCATATAATCTTTCAGTCAATCCGAGAGAGATAAACCTATTTTACATTGAAGACACTATAAGAGAACGCATTATTTTTGAAAAAAATAAATTTAAAGTAAATAATACTAAACTCTCATTTTCAGAAAATGAAATACTGAATTTGGTGGAAACCAATCCGGAAAAATTTAGCCCAAATGTAGTGCTAAGACCATTATATGAAGAAGTTATTTTGCCTAATTTATGTTATATTGGTGGAGGTGGTGAAATTGCGTATTGGCTTCAACTTAAATCGGTTTTTGACATATATGGCGTAACCTTTCCGATACTTTTAATTCGTAATTCGGTAGTTATAATTACAGAGAAACAAAACAAAAAAGCAAATAAACTACAAGTAACGTGGAACGATTTATTTTGTAA
>CAMDSN010000099.1 GCA_945907225.1 Flavobacterium psychrophilum
ATCCAAAGAAAAAGCTACTATATTACTATTCAAATCTAAATCGTTTTATATTAATTAAGTGGATTTGTTTTGTGGCTAACTATTTACTCTGTTGAAATAGATTTTCTTGAAGAACACTAACGTAGGCAAACTGGAATTATATCCTTAAGATAAAATTTAACTTTTTACTGTTTTATAAACATAAAAAAACCGCCTCAGTTTTGAGACGGCTTCTTTTAAAAGATAAGATAATAAGAAAACTAATTGAGTAATATATCGTCTATTTGCATAGTAGAAGTAACACCTGTCCCGCTTCCTGAATATTCAAACACGAAGAAGCCATTTCCAGTTAAACCAACTGGAATAGTATAATTACCGCTATTTGTAAAATTAGTAGGATATCCATTTGACAGTCCCGGAGATATCGTAAAACTTGATGTTATTTCAGTATATGCTGCTGTTGTTGCGTCTGAACCAGGGACATAATTTGTAGTATAATAAACCTTCAAACAATTGCCGTTTGTATATCCAGATTTGGATTTGAAAGAAAAAGTGTTGGCAGCTGTAAAATCTACTGGAACAAAGAAAAGTGTTTTATTTATTTCGGGAGTTCCTCCAAAAGATGTCATTTGAATATATTTATTTCCTCCAAAAGTTTTGACTTGCCAATATCTGCTTCCTATTAATGCGTCATTAATGTAGGCAGGAAATATCTGTTGATTTGTCACACTATACGATGTAAAAGGTTCGTTTAAAGTTGCTAAATATGAAAGTGTGGTTCCTCCGATTGGGGGGAAGAAATCAATTACTAGACGATCGTTAGTCAAATTAATATCATTTTCTGTTCTTACCATAAATTGATAATCTGAGTTATATTTTGTTAAAACACCTCTAATTTTACCACTTTTTGAAAGAACAGCTTTAGTTGCAAAATTAGCATAAGAACTAACTCTAACAATAATCTTATTACCAAACTCATTCGTAATTAGATGATTCGTTGCGCCACCCAAATCATTTAAAGTGGCATCGTAATATGTTTTTCCTAAAGATGCATCAGTAAACTGAACATTGTCAAATTCTATCAACTTATTTAAATAAGAATCGTTCAACGCTTGATTAATAGTGATGTTGTTGATGATTTCACTCTCGTCTACTTTGGTACATGAACGGGTTAAAACGCTTTGGTATTCTACGGGAGAAATTCTACCTACTTCATCATCTGTTGTAATATCCGGTGTTCCGTAATTGTAAAGATTACCAATTACAGGAGAATCGAATTCTCTAACTATGTATCTGTTTTTCATGTCTACAAATACTTTTCTTCCCGGTTCGTATTTGGTATACAAATTATAATCATCGATAGGAATACTAAATCCTTGCTGGCCATCTGTTGAAACTAAAGAAATTGATTTGTAAAAATTTCCTCCTTGATCACTAGAGGTTACATACGCTTCAATAATATCATCACCATCATATTTAACATAAGAAGCAGATGCTAAAGCCGCTATTTCTTGAACCGTTTTAGTTACCGTTAAATTCTCACATTCATTACTCAAATCGGGATCTTTGAAATCATCATTTACGCAGCTTACAATTGTGGCTGCCGTAAAAGCCATGGCTAAAAATTTTAAATTTTTCATATTTTTTAGTTATTAGAGAAAACTTTTACTTTATCTACTTGAAATAATCCATCTAAAGTAGTGCCGTTTCCAGTTACTTTAAAAGCAATGTGGATTGGCCCTGAAAAAGCTGATAAGTCAATTTCTCCAGAAGGAATATAGGTATAATTATTTGTTGTATTATTAGCAACAACAGCATCTAATTTTAGCCAAGTAGCAGCTAAAACATTTGTCCCATCAAAATCTTCAGAAATATATACTTCTAACTTATTATCTGGATTGTCAACAAAATTTGATGCAGATGCAAAGGATAGTAACGCATTAGCGCCTTCAGAAATTGTAATGGTTGGCGTAATTGCCCAGCCTATATTTGAAGCTTGATTACTCCCAAAAGGGCTAAATTGTATATAACCATCATTAATATAATCTCTTTCAATCCAACGTTTTGTGCCCGTCTCTGCAAAATTAGTCCAGCCCTCAAAATCAAATGTAGCATTATAATTAATTTCAGCTTCGGGAAAATCTTCAGAAAAAATCAATTCCTTAAATGGCGCAATATCTGTGTTGTCGGAACAACTAAAAGCAACACTAAAAGTAATGATTGCTAAAATAGATTTTAAAATAGTTTTCATACTACTGTACAATTAGAAATTAATGTATAAATTTAAAAAATAAGTTCTTCCATAACCATAGAAATATTTCGGGCCAAAAGTTGGTGTTCCGTTTGCATTATCTGCTTGATAATCTGGAAATGTTGCTTTTCGTGATTGTTCAAATCCTCCTGTTTTGTATTGGAAGTTTAAAACATTATTTATTGAAGCAAAGAATCCAAATGTTTGATCACCCACTTTCCACGATTTTCCGCCCACCAAGTTAAATAAGGTAGTTGGAAAAAAAAATTCTTGTTTTAATAAAGCACTAACTGTTTCATTTGTCGCACCGTCAAAACCAAGTCCTGAGGCGTCAGCAACAAAATTTTCAGTTCTGAGAATATTTGAAATACTAATATAGTTACCATCTAAATAATTAACATTAGCACCAATCCACCAAAATTTAGGATCTCTATATTCTAATCCAAAAGAGTAGGCCTGCTGTGGCATTCCTGGCAAACGATACCCTCTAAGATACGTTTTGCCAAAATCAAATATTGGATTAGAATTTACACTTGTTGCAACAGCATCGTTGTTGACTTTAAGGTTTGGATTATTATCATACGTATATTGTCCATAAGATCCAGAAAATGTAGCTTTTATAGTTGACGTAAACTGGTATTCAATTCCAAACTCAACTCCAACATGCTTTTTATTAATTCCAGTAACGATTTCGCTTATAAAAGAATCGGTTTCCGTATCTCCGTCTTCACCTGCGTCAAAAATGCCCTCACCATAGAAGAACGAAATTTGTGTTGCATTAAATATTTTGTTATAAAACCCTGTAAACCTAGCTTTAAATTTTGGCGCCTTGATGATATAACTAATATCAGAACCAAAAATGGATTCACTATTCAAATCTGGCGTTACATTATTATTCAATCGTGCGTTGGAGAAAGAATTTCTTAGATTTGGTGCTTTGGTCATGTAAACTCCATTAAGATCTATAAATTGGCGCCCATTAATTTTATATGTTAAACCTCCTTTAAATCCAAAGTTTTCAAAATTAAGTTTAGCGCTTCGCCCTAAAGAATTATTAGCATAAATGCCATTTTTGTAGTTCCCTACTCTTTGATATTCTGATCTAGAAAAAGTTTGACTTAAATAAAAGTCAACTTTTTTATAATTGAACTTAAATTGAGTAAAAGCATCAATAATGGTTGCGTTTAAATTATAATTATAACCATAAGCATCACCAACTCTAATTTGTCTGTCAGGGTTATTCAAGTCGGTTTGGGATGCATCGCCGGGAAAGAAAGGATCGATATCATTAAAATAAGTCCCTCCTAAAAGATCAACTAATTTTTGAAAATTCTTAGAATTTAACATCTTAAAATTCACTCCAGCATTCATTACAATATTATCTGCTATAGATGAATTTAAATAGCTATTTGCACTCCATTGCTTGTCTTCAACCCTATCCTCATACAATACATACGCACTATTATCGCCTCCATTTACAACTTTATTTGTGTAGTATATATCTCTCCAATTAATTTGACCGTTATTGACAAAATTATTTTGAGCAGTGACCGCACTAGGATTTGTATATCCAATAATGGTTACATTATCCGGAGCGAATGTAGGCACGGAATAGGTTTCGTCGTTATAATAGTAACTTGGAAGATTCTTGTAATAAGTAGGGTCAGGGTTGTTTGCTAACTGAAAATCCAACCTGCTGTTTCCAACCGCTCCAAATTGATAGGCAACATTTGTATTTAAATTAGTTTTGGAATTTATTTTCCAAAAATGACTTAACATAAAAATTGGTTCCTCAATTTCTTTATACCTTGAATTCCTTTTTTCTCCCTCCTGATAACCCCAATAAGAATTATATTTTATTCCTTTTAAGCGAGTTACCTCATCGGTATTTGGCGAACTCTTCCCTCTTTTGTTTTGAGCAAACATAGAAGTAAAATTCAAGGAATGATTGTCACTTAATTTCTTTTCAACACTAGCAAATAATGAATTAGCAGCATAATTAGTTCCGTCAAAATAACCTTCTTCAGCCCATCTTCTAGAAGCCGAAACCACAAACGCCCATCCATCAGAATCCATGCCTGATGCTATCGTTCCCATTGTTCTCCAGCTGTAATTTGTGTTGGTTCCTGAAAAAGATACCCTTGACCCTTTTCTATAAATTGATGCCCTTGTATTAATTTCTTGGGTCCCTAACACACCCCCAAAAGTATAATCTGAAGGCGCAGAGCCCATGGTAAATTCTTGATTTCTTGTGGCATCATTTAATCCTCCCCAATTACTCCATTGAGGCCTTCCGTCATAAATTTTATTCATCACGACACCATTGATCATGGTAGTGCTATATTCATTATCCAAACCACGAATTCTGAAACGTGCTTGTCCCCAATTGAATGCTGCAGCTTGTTGAAATGCATCTCTTGATGCTTGCAATAAACCTGAAGTGCTTTCAGAGCCACTGTTGTCATCACCTAAATCATTTTCGGTAATGGTAATTAAACTCAACTGTTGTTCTGATGTAATGTCTTCGTCTAAAATAACAACACCTATATCAACCATTTTTCCATTTTCACCTTCAACGGTTAAAAACTGATCTTTAAAACCAGCGGTTTTAACTTGAATTAATTTAGTCCCTTTAGGAGTGTCATTAAAAACAAAAACCCCGTTAACATCGGTTAAAACAGTGGAACTAGAATTTTGGATAGTAACAACTACATTTTGTAATGGCTTTTGGTTTTTAGCATCTAGAACTTTCCCAGTTATACCAGTAGTGTTTTGGGCAAAAACAAAAAATGCCTGCATTACGAATAATGTACTTATAAATAGTTTTTTCATAAATAAAATTAATTGATTTTTCTGTTTAAGTAGTAATGAAAACTTAAAGCCGACAAATGTACATATTTTAATAATATTATCTACTTTTGGCTCAATATTTATAAAATACTTGACCTTAAATTAATATTGATATTATGAGAATTAAAAATCTAATAGCTCTTTTTGGCGTTTTATTCGCAATTTTGGGCGCAAATGCACAAGACAAAAAATATATAGTGCACACTGTAGCATTTTATAATCTTGAAAATTTGTTTGATACTATTAACGGCACAAATAATGATGAAGAATGGTTGCCAAATGGAGCTCAAAATTGGACCCCTACTAAATACAAACAAAAATTACACAATTTAGCGAAAGTTTTGTCTGAAATTGGCACTGCTGACAATCCAAATAATTCTCCCACTTTAATTGGAGGTTGTGAAATTGAAAATCGAGGTGTTCTTGAAGACCTTATCAAAGAACCTCTTCTTATAAACAAAGATTATGGTATTGTTCACTTTGATTCCCCCGATAAAAGAGGTATTGATGTGGCTTTATTATATCAAAAGAAACATTTTAACCCCACGAGCTTTAAAAACATCCCATTGTTGGTTTATAGAAATCAATTAAACACTTCTGTTAAAGAAAAAAATGATAACGACGATGCATCGGATGACAAATCTGAAATTGATAAAGATTTAGATCGCGTTTATACTCGTGACCAACTTTTAGTAACTGGATTTCTGGATGGCGAAGAAATAAACGTAATAGTTAACCACTGGCCTTCCCGTTCTGGCGGGGAGAAAAAAAGCTCCCCCTTTCGTGAAGCTGCTGGCAGATTAAATAGAAAAATTATGGACTCGATTTTCAAAATAAATCCCAATGCAAAAATTATTACTATGGGCGATTTAAATGATGGTTCCTATAATAAAAGTGTTAAAGAAGGTATTGGTGCTAAACGAAAAAAAGAGGAAGTGAAAGAGTTTGGCATATATAACCCATTTGAAGAGATGTACTACAAAGGCAACGCGTCCCTTTTTTATCGAGACGCTGGTGATATATTCGATCAAATCATGCTCTCAGAAGCGTTAATCCGAAAAGATTATGCTTCTTATATTTATTGGAAAGCCGGTATTTATAACAAACCCTATATGATTACAACCATCGGGCAATACAAAGGATACCCCTTACGACACGGCGCCAATGAAATAGGCTATAGTGACCACTTTCCTGTTTATGTTTATTTGATTAAGGAAGCTAAATAACTTTAATCAAAAAATATTATCAAAATGGCTATATTAAAACCATTCAACCTCAAAAAATGGATTGATGAAAATCGTCACCTTCTAAAACCCCCTGTTGGCAATAAAAA
>CAMDSN010000100.1 GCA_945907225.1 Flavobacterium psychrophilum
CAAAAATTGATGAATGCTGTGGAGTAATAGAATCTAATTCTTTGTGTTGTCATGATAAAATCATTTCTTCAAAAGTTAAATCAGATCACATTTTAGTTCCAACTTTTATCTTTGAATGTTGTATTTTTTCTCACGTTTCTAATTCAAATAGTGTAGTTTTTAATTTAGAAAGTAAAATTAAAGACCAAGTTAATCTTGATTCCTATTTTGACGCTCATGCGCCACCTTTATACCTCCTGCATAGCCAATATACCTTTTACTGCTGATTAAATCTAATTGCTTTTACTAGCACATATGCTCTTGCATGAGCTAAATTTTATATAGATTAATCTCCTTTCAGTATTTTACTGAAATAAATACCATTCAAATGAAAAAACCAATGTTAATTCTAACATTGCTGGCTACAATAGTTGTTTTCGCTCAAGATGATGTCAAAAAAGACACCTTAAAAACTGTAAATGTTCAAGCCGATAAAAAAGGAATTAAGAAATCAATTAGTGGAACGTTAAACACTACTTTAGTAACAAGTAAAGAATTATTAAAAGCTGCATGTTGTAATTTGGCCGAAAGCTTTGAAACCAATCCTTCCATAGATGTTAATTTTTCAGATGCTTTGACAGGAACCAAGCAAATTAAAATGTTGGGTTTAACAAGTCCATATATATTGTTTACGGAAGAAAACATACCATCAATTCGTGGGGCTTCTCAGGCTTACGGATTGTCATTTACGCCTGGAACTTGGGTGCATAGTATTCAAATTAATAAAGGTGCTGGCAGTGTTGTAAATGGGTATGAAAGTATTTCTGGACAAATTAACACGGAATTAATTAAACCCATAAAAGATATACCCTTCTTCTTGAATGCCTATGGGGCTAGTGATTCTCGTTTTGAATTGAATACCCATTTTAATCACAAAATTTCAGATTACTGGGCTACTAGTTTGTTTGTTCATGGCAATACACGAATTTTAAAAAATGATATGAACAGCGATAATTTTCTTGATAACCCATTGGGAAAACAAGTTAATATAGTTAATAGATGGCAATATTCAAATTCCGATACGGGTTGGGTTAGTTTTATTAATCTTCGTTATTTAAATGATGAAAAGCAAACTGGAGAACTTGACTTTGATCCAAATAGAGATAAGTTCACAACTAATTCTTGGGGATCAGAGATCAATTCGGAGCGGTTTGATTTTTCGTCAAAAGTGGGATATGTTTTCAAAGATATGCCGTTTCAAAGCATCGGATTTCAAAATGCAATTAGTAATCATAACCAACATTCTTATTTTGGATTAAACCAATATAATATCAAGCAACAAAGTTATTACTCGAACTTAATTTTTAATTCGATTATTAATAACACCATGCACAAATTTGCTACGGGTTTGAACTTTACTTATGATAAATACTCTGAGTATGTAAATCTTTTGGATGTTAGTAGAATCGATAATTCTTTGGGCGCATTTTTTGAATACACCTATGATGACAGCGATAAATTCAGTTACATTTTGGGAGGTCGATTTGATTATCACAATAGATTGGGTGCTTTTTTTACGCCAAGACTGCATCTAAAATATAATCCTTGGGAAAATTCTGTTTTACGACTTTCCATAGGGCGCGGTAAGCGTGCAGCAAATATTTACGCTGAAAACCAACAATTATTTGCAAGTTCTAGAGTATTCTCTGTTTTAGACACGAATGGCAAAGTTTATGGTTTAAATCCGGAGATTGCATGGAATTATGGAGTGAGTTTTACACAAAATTTTAATTTATTTGGTAAGAGTGCTGATGTAACAGTTGATCTTTACAGAACTGATTTTCAAAATCAAGCCGTGGTAGACATTATGAATTCCCCTCAATCGGTTTTATTTTATAACTTAAAAGGGAAATCATATGCAAATAGTCTACAAATCGATTTTAATTTGGAAATCATAAAGCATTTTAATTTAAGAACGGCTTACAAGTATTATGATATTTCTACTGATTATATTTCGGGTACTTTTCAAAGGCCGCTGCAATCCAAACATAGATTTTTCACTAATATTGAATTTGCTACACACATTAAAGACGGAGGAAAACAATGGAAGTTTGATTATACATTTAACTGGTTGGGCAAACAGCAATTACCAAATACTAGAACTAATCCAATAGCTGATCAATTCCCTGAATTTTCGCCATCATTTGTTGTAATGAATGTGCAAGTAACTAAAACATTTTCGAGTACATTTGAAATGTATTTGGGCGGGGAGAATATAGGTAATTATCGTCAGGGGAAAGCCATATTGGGATCGGAAAATCCTTTTGAAACTAATTTTGACACTTCTATAGTGTATGCCCCCATTTTTGGGCAGATGTATTATGCAGGATTACGATTTAAAATAAAATAATAAAAAAACAAAAAATATTTAAATTATGAGAATAAGAAACATATCAACCGTTCGTTTTTTGGATGCAGGCTACAAAAAATTATTTTTGACTTTACTGCTGTTTTTAGGAACTCTTTTCGTTTCTGCCCAAGAGAAAAAAAATAAAAATGTAAAATATGAGTTCGAGGTTCGAGGTAATTGCGAGCAATGTCAAAAGCGAATTCAGAAAGCAGCTTTTACTATTGAAGGTGTCAAGTCAGCAGTTTGGGATATGGAATCACATACAATGACAGTAATTATAAATGAGGAGAAGTGTGTTTTACTTGATGTAAAAAAGGCTATAGCCAAAATAGGACACGATAATGATGAAGTTAAAGCATCCGATGAAGTATATGAAAATCTTAATAATTGTTGCAAATACGTGAGAGACTAAATTTTATTTATTTTACTTACTATATGAACCTTAATTGTGAAAATGAAATCGAGACAAATAGCACTTATATTTTTGTTGGTATTCAATAGTTTTGGTTTTGCCCAAAAAACAAAACAAAATCAGAGAATTTGGTTTGCTTATACAGGTCAATACAAAGTTGCCAAAAATTGGGGTTATCATATTGATGGACAATTTAGATTGGATAATAATCTTGAACGTAACTATCAGAACTTGTTTAGAGTTGGAGGTATTTATTATTTAACTGACTCAAAATCTATTGCTTGTGGATATGCGTTTGTTTCAACTTACCTGCCTGCCAATGATGATTATTTTAAGGAAAATAGGTTATGGGAACAGTTTCAATTCACAAAGAAATGGCTGAATAACAAAAATACAATTCTCAACAGATTTAGACTTGAACAAAGGTGGGTTGAACAACTTTCAGTAAATGTGAATCAGGAAAATTCTTTTAATTATCAAAATAGATTTCGATACTTAAATCGGAATTTGATTCCTATTTTAAGTTTAAATAAAAGCAATGATGAATTATATGCGGTTGTTCAAAACGAAATTTTTTTAACAATAGGCACAAATGAAATAAACAACAAATTTGTTGATCAAAACAGGTTTTTTTTAGGTATTGGTTTAAATCATTTAAGTTCTATTAGATTGGAAATAGGATATATGAATCATTTCATAACTTCCTCTTCGTCAAGTGATATAATTAATCATACGGTTTCACTCTCTTTGATGCAAAATTTGAATTTTCAAAAACAATAAAAGGGATTTGTTAATTGATAGTAATTTTGATAAAAAAAGAACTATTTTCACACCCGAATTATTAAACTAAAAATTTTATTAATGAAATTTGATTGGCTACAATTACTAAATCCTGAATTTTACATTAACTTTTCTTTGGGTAATATACAACTGGGTTTATGGATTGTTTTGTTTATCGTTTTTGCGGAAACAGGTTTATTTATTGGGTTCTTTTTACCTGGAGATAGTTTGCTTTTTTTGGCTGGTATTTATGCTAATGGTTATGATAAAGCAGGTGTTTATCACCCAGGACTTGTAGAACAGTTTTTTCCCGTTAGTAATGATTTTGTTGGAGTCATAATTTTAGCAAGTTTGATTGCTTTTTCTGGTATTCTTGGAAATATTGTAGGGTATTGGTTTGGGGCAAAAAGTGGGGCTTATTTATACAAAAAAGAGGATAGTTTTATATGGAAAAAGAAATATCTAATTCAATCTAAGAATTTCTTTGATAAGTATGGAGGGAAAGCAATAATATTTGCACGTTTTTTACCTATTATAAGAACATTTGCACCAATAGTTGCTGGTATCGTTGTAATGGATAAAAAGAAATTTATGTATTATAATATTTTAAGTTCTGTCTTGTGGTCTTTTATTTTAATTTTTTCTGGGCATTACCTATATTCATTATTTTTAGATAAATTAAACATTGATTTAAAACACCATATTGAGAAAATAGTAATTGTAATTATTCTAATTTCCACTTTGCCAGTAGTGATTAAAATGGTAAAAAAATCACCCGAAAAGCAAGAATAGAAAAGGCTGATAAAGACTAAATGCCTCAAAAATGGAATGCCCCCAAAAAGTTAGACACTATTTGGGGGCATTTTAATTTTAAATTACTTTCTACATCATTCCTGGCATTCCGCCTCCCATTGGCATTCCGCCTCCAGCTGCATTTTCTTCTTTAATATCAACCAAAGCACATTCGGTGGTTAATATCATTCCTGCAACAGATGCTGCATTTTCAAGTGCAACACGGGTAACTTTTTTAGGATCGATAATACCTGCTTTAAGCATATCTACATATTCGTCTGTTTTTGCATTGTATCCAAAATTTGCTTTTCCTTCAGAAACTTTTGCAACAACAACAGAACCTTCAAGTCCAGCATTTTCTACAATGGTGCGCAATGGTGATTCTACAGCTCTAAACACAATTTGTATTCCAGTAGCTTCGTCAGCATTGTCCGCTTTTATTTTATCCAATACAGACTTAGCTCTCAATAAAGCAACACCACCTCCAGCTACAATTCCTTCTTCCACAGCAGCTCTAGTAGCATGAAGAGCATCATCAACTCGATCTTTTTTCTCTTTCATTTCCACTTCAGAAGCAGCTCCAACATAAAGAACCGCCACACCTCCCGCTAGTTTAGCAAGGCGTTCTTGAAGTTTTTCTCTATCATAATCAGAGGTCGTGGTTTCCATTTGACCTTTAATTTGGTTTACTCTATTCTTTATCATGTCTGCTGTTCCTGCGCCGTTAACTAAAGTTGTATTGTCTTTGTCAATAGTCACTTTTTCTGCAGTTCCTAACATTTCTATTGTTGTATTTTCTAGAGTATAACCGCTTTCTTCTGCAATTACAGTCCCACCTGTTAAAATAGCAATATCTTCCAACATTGCTTTTCTTCTATCACCAAATCCAGGGGCTTTAACAGCTGCAATTTTTAGTGCTCCACGTAGTTTGTTCACAACAAGAGTAGATAAAGCTTCACCATCAACATCCTCAGCGATTATTAATAATGGTTTTCCAGATTGTGCTACAGGTTCTAGTATGGGTAATAACTCTTTAAGAGAAGATACTTTTTTGTCATACAAAAGGATGTATGGTCTTTCTAATTCTACTTCCATTTTCTCTGGATTAGTAACAAAATAGGGTGAAAGGTATCCTCTGTCAAACTGCATTCCTTCTACAACATCTACGGTAGTTTCTGTTCCTTTAGCTTCTTCAACTGTAATTACACCTTCTTTACCAACTCTAGCAAAAGCTGTAGCAATTAAATCGCCAATGACTTCGTCATTGTTAGCGGAGATAGAAGCAATTTGTTTGATTTTTTCAGAATCACTACCTACAACTTGAGCTTGTTTGGCTAAATCAGCTACAATGGCCTCAACAGCTTTGTCAATCCCTCTTTTTAAATCCATTGGATTTGCACCCGCCGCCACGTTTTTTAACCCTTCTTTTACAATTGCTTGTGCCAAAACAGTAGCCGTTGTAGTTCCATCACCTGCTAAATCATTCGTTTTGGAGGCAACTTCTTTAACCATTTGTGCGCCCATATTTTCAAGAGGATCTTTCAACTCAATTTCTTTAGCAACAGTAACTCCGTCTTTGGTAACGGTTGGTCCTCCAAACGATTTCCCGATTATAACATTACGCCCTTTTGGTCCTAGAGTTACTTTCACTGCATTTGCTAATGCATCAACACCTCGCTTTAAACCATCACGTGCTTCAATATCAAATTTAATATGTTTTGCCATTTTTAATTTTTTTAATTTTTTTTAAAAGTTATAGTTTTAAATTAATCTTTTTTAAGTGGTATTAAATTATAGCTAATATGTCGTCTTCACGCATAATTAGATAATCCTTACCATTAAATTTTAAATCAGTACCTGCATATTTGCCGTAAAGTACCACATCACCAACTTTTACTGTTATTGGCTCGTCTTTTTTGCCATTTCCAACGGCAACAACTGTACCTTTTTGAGGTTTTTCTTTAGCTGTATCTGGAATTATAATTCCGGATGCTGTTTGTGTTTCAGCAGCTGCAGGCTCAATAATTAC
>CAMDSN010000101.1 GCA_945907225.1 Flavobacterium psychrophilum
TATGTGAAATGTGAAGCAGACGGAACCTTCAAATCGTCTGTAGACAAATTTTATAACCAAGATGATTTAGCAAATTGGGCGAAAATTACAGAAGCAAAAGCCGGAGATATGATATTTATATTGTCAGGCCCAACGGACAAAACGAGAACGCAACTTTCAGCCCTTAGAATGGAATTAGCAACACGTCTCGGATTAAGAAATCCCGATGTCTTTGCTCCCCTTTGGGTGGTTGATTTTCCTTTATTAGAATGGGTTGAAGACACGAGTCCAACGGGCGAACTGGCAAAGCAAAGTGGCCGCTACCATGCAATGCATCATCCATTTACATCGCCAAAACCAGAAGATTTACAATTATTAGCAACCGAGCCAGGAAAGGTTAGGGCTAACGCTTATGATATGGTTTTGAATGGTAACGAAATTGGAGGCGGATCTATTAGAATACATGACAAAGAATTACAAAGCAAGATGTTTTCACTTCTTGGATTCTCTAAAGAGCAAGCAGAAGAGCAATTCGGTTTCTTAATGAATGCCTTCCAATTTGGCGCTCCTCCTCACGGAGGTTTAGCCTTTGGTTTGGATCGATTGGTGGCTATCCTTGGTGGTCAAGAAACTATTAGAGACTTTATAGCATTCCCTAAAAACAATTCTGGAAGAGATGTTATGATAGATGCACCTTCCGTAATTGACTTGAATCAATTAAAAGAATTACACATTAAAATAGATTTACAGTAATTTATATCATATTCATATTTTTCTAAGAAGCTTTTGCTTAAAAAAAACTGTGTTTTAAGCAACTAAAATTGGAAAATTGCAACTATTTCTATTTCAGGTTTTTAATAAAAACAAACTATTTGTGTGTTTTTTTAATTATTTCAGTCTGAAATGTTTGTTATGTCACAATAAAATATATCTTTGATGATTATTAATTTTTTTTTAAATACAAAATGCGCACAGGAACAGTAAAATTTTTCAACGAGTCTAAAGGTTATGGTTTTATCACAGATGATGAAACAGGTAAAGACATTTTCGTACATGCTTCAGGAGTTAAATCTGAGAATTTAAACGAAGGAGACAAAGTATCTTACGAAGAAGAAGAAGGTAGAAAAGGTAAAGTAGCAGCTCAAGTAGTAGCTATCGAAGATTAATATATATTATTTTTTGATTACCTAAAAGACTAGCGTCTCGAAAATTTCGAGACGCTTTTTTTTTGCTACATACAACTCTATTTATAATCAATTTAAATAATGATTTTTAAGAACTAAATAACAAACGTTTGTCATTTGATTTTTGCGAATTAAATAATGCGATGTATATTTGCAACTGTTTTAATTACTACTTATATTAAACATTATGCAGTCTAATCAATTAGATTATTTGCCAATACTTATGCAAGCAGGCTTAGCATTTGGATTTGTTATCTTAACTATTGTTGGCTCCTCCTATTTAGGGCCAAAAAGACATTCAAAAGCTAAAGATAAAAACTTTGAATGCGGAATAGAATCGGTTGGAAATGCTCGAATTCCATTTTCTGTAAAGTACTTTCTAGTTGCCATTTTATTTGTGTTATTTGATGTAGAAGTTATTTTTTTATATCCCTGGGCAATTAATTTCAAGGCTTTAGGAATTGAAGGGATGATTAAAATGGTAATTTTTATGATGTTGCTTCTGGTTGGCTTTTTTTATATCCTAAAAAAGAAAGCACTAGAATGGGAATAACACACTAATTCAAATGGAAAATACTATCAAAAATATGGTTGCTCCACCAGATGGAGTTGTAGGCGAAGGATATTTTGCTACAAAACTGAATGAAGTTGTTGGATTGGCACGTTCAAATTCATTATGGCCTCTGCCATTTGCAACTTCGTGTTGTGGAATTGAATTTATGGCTACGATGGCTTCACATTATGACTTAGCCCGATTTGGATCAGAGCGTGTTAGCTTTTCTCCTCGTCAAGCGGATATGTTAATGGTTATGGGGACTATTTCAAAAAAAATGGCGCCAATTTTAAGGCAAGTCTACGAACAAATGTCTGAACCACGTTGGGTTATTGCCGTGGGTGCTTGTGCCTCATCGGGAGGAGTATTCGATACCTATTCTGTTTTACAAGGTATTGACAAGGTTATCCCGGTTGATGTATACGTTCCTGGTTGTCCGCCCAGACCTGAGCAAATTGTTGATGGTGTAATGCAACTTCAAAATTTGGTTAAAAATGAGTCTGTAAGAAGAAGAAGCTCGCCTGAATATATAGAATTATTAGCTTCCTATAACCTATAAAAATGGCTCTAGAAACTACCATAATACAAGAAAAATTAACGCAAAAATTTGGCGAAAAAGTTCTAGATTTTTGTATGAGTAAAGATATTTTCTCCTTTGAAGTTGTTCCAAGCAAACTGCATGAATTGATTCAAACATTAAGAGATGACGAAGAATTAAATTTTAATTTTCTAACCGATTTATGCGGTATTCATTTTCCTGAAAATGATGAGAATCACCAATTTGCTGTAGTGTACCACCTTCACAATTGGATAGAAAACACCAGAATTAGGGTAAAAACCTATCTAACAGCTGACCCAGAAGTGATGTCAATTGCTGATTTATTTTTGTGTGCAAATTGGATGGAAAGAGAAACTTGGGATTTTTACGGGATAAACTTTGTAGGACATCCCCAGTTAAAAAGAATATTAAATATGGATGAAATGATTTCCCATCCCATGCGAAAAGAATTTCCAATGGAAGACGGAGGAAGGACAGATAAAGATGACCGGTTTTTTGGAAGAACAATAATTAATCAATGATTAACAATTGATAATTATAAAAAATATAAACAATAGAAATTAATAGTTAATTGAAAGTTATCAATTATCATTTTTTAATTACAGATGTCAGAACTATTATTATCGCCAGAGCATCGTTATGCTAAAATTATAGAACAAACTCGCAATGAAGATGGCAGTGAACTTTCTATATTAAATTTGGGGCCTACCCACCCGGCAACCCATGGGATTTTTCAAAATATCCTATTAATGGACGGGGAGCGAATTCTAGAGGCAGAACCAACCATAGGATACATTCATAGAGCTTTTGAAAAAATAGCAGAAAACAGACCTTTTTATCAGGTGAATGTATTAACAGATCGAATGAACTATTGTTCTTCTCCTATTAATAATATGGCATGGTGGATGACAGTTGAAAAGCTTCTCGATATTGAAGTCCCAAAACGCGCACAATATCTCAGAGTGATTGTGATGGAATTAGCCCGAATAACTGACCATCTAATTTGTAACTCTATTCTTGGTGTTGACACAGGGGCTTATACAGGATTTTTATACGTTTTTCAGTTTAGAGAAAAAATATATGAAATCTACGAAGAAATTTGTGGCGCTCGTTTAACCACCAATATGGGAAGAATTGGAGGCTTTGAAAGGGAGTGGTCACCTAAAACTTTTGAATTACTAAATACATTTCTAGAAGAATTTCCTGTGTGCTGGAGAGAATTCGAAAACCTTTTTGAAAGAAATAGAATATTTATTGATCGAACCATAAATGTTGGGCCCATTTCCGCTGAAAAAGCTATCCAGTATGGTTTTACAGGTCCAAATCTACGCGCTGCAGGAATTGATTATGATGTTCGTGTAGCACAACCCTATTCATCCTATGAAGATTTTGATTTTAGTATCCCGGTGGGAAAATCTGGAGACACATATGATAGATTTTGCGTTAGAAATGCAGAAGTTTGGGAAAGTTTAAGCATAATAAGACAAGCCTTAGCAAAATTACCCGAGGGGCCAATTCATGCAAATGTGCCCGATTATTATCTGCCACCAAAAGAAGATGTATACCAAAATATGGAAAGTCTAATTTACCACTTTAAAATTGTAATGGGAGAAGTACCGGTTCCGGTTGCCGAAATCTATCATGCTGTTGAAGGGGGGAATGGAGAATTAGGTTTTTATCTCACAACAGATGGAAGCCGAACGCCATATCGATTACACTTTAGAAGACCCTGCTTTATATATTATCAGGCTTATCCCGAAATGATTAAAGGAGCAATGCTTTCTGATGCCATTGTGATATTATCCAGTTTGAATGTAATTGCAGGTGAATTAGATGCATAAAAATTATTTGAAGAATAACAAAGTGAAAATTAAAAAAATAAATATAATCAACTAAAACCAACCTATTTATTTAAGAGTTGGCTAGAGGCTTATGGAAAGATCGCACATCAATCAAAAAATAAACATAACCGAACCTTTAATGGCTAGGATTAATGAATTAATTAGTCATTATCCTGCAGACAAAAAGAAATCGGCATTATTACCCGTTTTACATGAAGTTCAAGATGTTCATGAAAATTGGCTAAGTATTGAATTACAAAACAAAGTAGCCGAAATACTGGAAATACAACCTATTGAAGTATACGAAGTTGTGACCTTTTATACCATGTATAACCAAAGGCCCATTGGGAAATATATGTTTGAATTTTGTCAAACCTCCCCTTGCTGTCAAAATGGTGTAGAGGATTTAATGGATTATACCTGCCACAAACTAGGTGTTGGTATTGGAGAACCTACCGCTGACGGCCTTTTTGAAATACGTGGAGTGGAATGTTTGGGGGCCTGTGGCTATGCGCCAATGATGCAGCTAGGTGATTTCTATAAGGAGCATCTAACTAAAGAAAAAATAGATGAGCTAATTTCCGATTGTAAAGACGGAAAAATCACTTTACACGATAAATAATATCATGGGAAGAAAAATATTATTAGATAAAATAAATGTTCCAGGCATAAGAACCTACGAAGTATACCGTAAAGAAGGTGGTTATTCTTCTGTTGAAAAAGCCTTAAAGATGACTCCTGATGAAGTAGTAGAGGAAGTAAAAACATCCGGGCTACGCGGGCGTGGAGGAGCCGGGTTCCCAGCCGGGATGAAATGGAGTTTTATAGACAAAAAATCGGGAAACCCCAGACACCTAGTATGTAATGCCGATGAATCGGAACCAGGAACATTTAAAGACCGTTTTTTAATGGAATATATTCCTCATTTATTGATTGAGGGAATGATCACATCAAGCTACGCTTTAGGAGCAAACCTATCCTACATTTATATTCGCGGCGAATATATGTGGGTTTATAAAATTTTAGAAAAAGCGATAGCTGAAGCCAAAGATGCTGGTTGGCTAGGAAAAAATATATTAGGTACAGGCTACGATTTAGAACTTTACGTTCAAATTGGTGCTGGAGCTTATATTTGTGGTGAAGAGACTGCTTTAATCGAAAGTCTAGAAGGGAAACGAGGAAATCCGAGAATAAAGCCTCCATTTCCTGCTGTTTCTGGTCTTTGGGCAAATCCAACGGTAGTAAATAATGTAGAAACAATAGCAGCAGTTCCATGGATTGTTAATAATTCTGGCGCCGATTATGCTGCAATAGGAATTGGTCGTTCTACAGGGACAAAATTAATTTCAGCTTCTGGAAATATAAAAAATCAGGGCGTCTTTGAAATAGATTTAGGATTATCCGTTTACGAATTTATGAATTCGGATGAATATTGTGGCGGAATGCAAACAGATAGACCTTTAAAAGCAATAGTTCCAGGAGGATCTTCAGTGCCTATTTTACCCGCTAATTTAATTTACAAAACAGCGTCTGGCGAAGACCGATTAATGACCTACGAAAGTTTGTCTGATGGTGGTTTTGCAACTGGATCTATGTTGGGTTCCGGTGGTTTTATAGTATATGACGACAGGGCATGTATTGTAAGAAACACATGGAATTTTGCGCGTTTTTACCATCATGAATCTTGTGGACAGTGCACGCCGTGCAGAGAAGGTACAGGTTGGTTAGAAAAAGTTTTATGGAGAATCGAAAACGGGCAAGGTCGCGAGGAAGATGTTGAACTGTTATGGAGTATACAATCAAAAATAGAAGGAAATACAATTTGTCCTTTAGGTGATGCTGCTGCGTGGCCCGTTGCAGCTGCGATTAGACATTTTAAAGATGAATTTGAATACCATATCCGTTTTCCTGAAAAAATTAAAAATAGAGATCACTTTGTAAATGAGCCTTTTTCACAAGTAAAACATTTAATAGCAAAGCAAACAGTATAAAAGTTGACGGTTGATTGTTGATAGTTGATGGATATTCAAAAACTAACAACCAAAACCAAAAACTAACAACTAATATTTATGAAAGTAACCATAGACGGTCAAGAAATTGAAGTAGCACCAGGAACAACTATCCTACAAGCTGCTCGTATGATTGGTGGAGAAGTAGTTCCACCAG
>CAMDSN010000102.1 GCA_945907225.1 Flavobacterium psychrophilum
ATTTTAATAAAATATTTAACAAAACACCCAAAAAATAAACAATAATTTAAAAACAAAAAAATGAAAAAATTAATTTTTGCAGTTACAATTTCCTTTTATTCGATTTTTGCTATAGCTCAAGATAATCAAAAAGAAATGAAGGAGACCAAATACAGACGTAGTTCATTACACACTATCTTGATGGAATCATCTAGTTTTCCTAAAAGCGATCAAGTCATTAGCGCCTATTATAATGCCCCTTTCCCAGACAAATATGACAACCATAATATTGGTGCCAAATCATTCAGCCCAGCTAAATATACAACCGATACTGTAGAATCTAAAACGCCCGAAATTATTCAACAGTATTTGAAAGATGAGCAAATAGCTAAAAAATTAGTTGCCAAATGGTATAATCGTCAAGATGATGGAAGTTTTGATTATAATTTAATTGGAGAGAGAGGTGCTTTTAATGCTTCCTTTTTAGATGTTAAGACCGCTGAACAATCTAATGATGGTAAAGGGTTATTACAAATTGCAGGATTTGAGCTCATAAATAACACATTTGTTGTAGTATCAACTATGAAGTTTGTTGAAAACGAACCAATAGCAAGAGCAATTCGTGATGGTATTATTTTGTCTTTGAATAATTCCAACGAATTGGTCCGCACTATTGGGGTAAAAGCGGCCGAAAAAGTATACGAAAAAGCAAAAGAAGGATATTCAGTATGGACTACTTCTTATCTGTATAAATTGAAGTGGGATAGTTCAGTTGAGGCTGTTTTTTACGACCAAATGTATTTTGAAAAATCTCAAGTGTCAGCTGAAAAAAAATCAAAATTTGATTCTGACAAAGATTTATTTCAAATGGAATTTATCGGTTCACAAAAGGCTACAACTCTTGTAACTTTTTCACTTAAAGAAAAAAGAACTGAAGAGCAAATTATCAATTTATCTGTAACGCGCAACATTGACAAAGTATTTGCTAAATTGCAAAAGAATTTTGATGTGTTTAAGCCAAAAGTTCCATTATATACCGGCGAACCAATCACTGCTAAAATTGGTTTGAAAGAAGGTTTAGAGGGTGGTGACAAATTTGAAGTTTTAGAGCAAATTCAGGATAAAACAGGAAAAATTGAATACAAAAGTATAGGAAAGATTAAAGTGGATGGCGATAAAATTTGGGATAATAGATTTAATCTTGATGAACAATCCAAAACAGAAGGTGCAATAGACAGGACTACTTTTAAAGGAGGTTCTAAATACTCCTCTGGTTTATTGATAAGACAAATTAAATAATTAAATTATTTAATAAATATTAACAAAAAAATTAAAAACACAATAACATGAAACATTTATTAATAACTTTTTTGTCAGTAATTTTATTTAGTTACACTGGCAGTGCACAAGCCAGAAAGAAAGCTGAAAAAGACACGAAAGAATGGCGATATGAAATTGAAGGAGTTCAACAAGGAGTTTCTGGAACTTATCTTATCAAGGTTTGGTCATATTCCAAAAAGCGTGATGTTGCCTTAGAGCAGGCCAAAAAAAATGCAGTTCATGGAATTGTATTTAGAGGTTATGCTGGAACTAGCAGAGTATCTGGTCAATCACCCTTAGTATCAAATCCCAATATTGAAGAAGAAAAAGCTGACTTTTTTGAAGCCTTTTTCGCTGATGGTGGAAAATACATGAAGTTTGTGTCCTTAACCAGTGATGGCGCAGTTGCAGCTGAAGATATAATGAAAGTTGGTAAAGAATATAAAGTTGGTGTGTTAATTTCTGTTCGAAAGGAAGATCTTCGAAAAGATTTAGAAAACGCTGGTATAATTAAGGGATTGTCCTCAGGATTTTAATTTATTGAATTATGAAAAAAATATTTTTATTATTAATTTTAGTTACTTTAAACAGTTGTATAACTGCCCAAAAAAAGTCTGCGGGATATTATAATTATAAGACCGAATGTTTAGGTGTAGAATTAGATGGTTCTCAAACCCTAAAAGCTTGGGGAAATGGAAGAAATAGAGCTGATGCTGTAGAGCAAGCAAAGAAAAATGCTATGAGAGATGTCATTTTTAATGGTATTAGAGAGGGAAAACAGGACTGCAACCAAAAACCAATAATTTTTGAGGTTAATGCACAAGAGAAATATGAAGACTATTTTAATAAGTTCTTTGCAGATGGAGGAGATTTTAAAAATTTTATTTCTCTTAAAGATGAAAGAATTTTCGATAAAATTTCCAGAGACCGAAAAGCTGTTAAAGAGAGTGTTACTCATGGACTCATCGTCCGTATTCTTCGAGCAGAATTAAAAGCTAAACTTATAGCAGATAATATTATTAAACAACAATAGCTAACATCATGAAATTACATTTAAAAAATTTAACTTTTTTATTTTTTGCTATTATTACGTTTCATTCGTACTCACAAGCAAAAAAACCAATCATTATGGTTGTTCCAAGTGATAATTGGTGTATAACAAATGGATTCTTTTTAGAGTTTGACAACCAAGGAACAAAAATTAAGGTTCCCGATTACAAAAAAGCGGTACAGGAAAACATGGATCTTACTTTAGTAATTAACAAGTTTGGAGAGTTAATGGCTGCAAGAGGTTTTCAATTGAAGTCTCTTGAACAAACTTTAAAGTCATTAGAATCTGATGCGGCAGAAAATGCAATGACTTCTAGTAAGACAAATTCTGGAATAAGTGAAAGTCCTGTTGATAAGTTGAAGAGTGTCGCAAAAGCTGATATTTGGATGCAAATAAATTGGAAAATTAACACATTTGGCCCAAAAAAATCAGTAACTTTTGACCTTGCAGGTTTTGATGCTTATTCGGACAAAAATATTGCAGGTGCTTCAGGAACAGGGAACGAACTAATTGGGACACCGCTGCCAATAATGCTTGAGACTGCTGTTTTATCTTATTTGGATAATTTTAATGGATTATTACAAAAACATTTCGAAGACATGTTTGAAAATGGTCGTGAAGTCACATTACGCGTTAAGAAGTTTGATTCATTTGACGGTGATTTAGAGTCCGAATACGAGGGTGAGGAGCTGGGTTCAATTATCGAAAAATGGGTCTCTGATAATACTGTTAAAGGAAGATTTAGTACTTCCGATGCATCTGAGAATAAAATGTTTTTTGAACAAGTTCGTATCGCTCTTTTAGATATTAACGGCAAGGCTCAGGATACAAGAGGTTGGGCAAAAGGGCTACAAAAGTTTCTTAAAGACAAATATCAAATAACTGCTAAACTTACTATGAAAGGGCTAGGACAAGCAACTATAGTAGTTGGCGAAAAATAAAAATTTATATGAAAAAAGTAATTTTAATCTTATGTGTGTTTTGCTTTTCAATTGTTGGCATTTCACAAAATTCTGTCGGAAAATCAGATGACGCCGCTCGTATTGCACTTACGGCATATGTTCCTGATCAAATTGAAGGAATAACTCCAGCAGTTAGAGCTAATTTAGCAAACAAATTAAGTCAAATTGCAAGTGCTAATGGTTTAGCGGGTTCATTAAATTCCCGTTTTATAATTACTACAAATATATCTGTTCTAACTAAAGATATAACGTCAACTGCACCACCAATGCATGCTTACACTGTTGAAGTTACTCTATATATTGGGGATGGAATTGATGGCACTTTGTTTTCTAGTCAATCCGTTACATTAAAAGGAGTTGGTGTTAACGAAACAAAAGCTTATATAGCAGCTTTAAATGGACTTAAAACAAAAGATTCAGTTTATCAAACTTTTATAGAAAAAGGTAAAAATAAAATTATGGAATACTATAACAGTAAATGTGATTTTATTTTAAAAGATGCTCAAACTTGTGCCTCACAAAATAAATTTGAGGAAGCTATTTCTAAACTTACCGCAGTTCCTGAAGTTTGCAAAGAATGTTATGACAAAGCTATGGATGCTGTTGCACCTATTTATCAAAAACAAATTGACAGAGAATGCAAGCAAAGGTTAATGGAAGCTACTACTGCATGGAATGCATCTCAAGATTTATCTAGTGCTGAATCTGCAGGTTATGTACTGTCTCAAATTGAACCTTCAGCTTCTTGTTATAAAGAGGCCTTAAGTCTATCTAATCAGATAGCCAAGAGAGTTAAAGAGTTGGATCAAAGAGAATGGAAATTCCAAATGAAACAACAACAAGACGACGTAGATATCCAAAAAGCAACTATAAAGGCGGTAAGGGATATTGGGGTAGCTTATGGAAATGGTCCAAAAGCTACAGTTGTTAGATATAATGTTTATGGGTGGTGGTAAATAATTAATCTTTATAATTTTTTAATACAAAAGGGCTTCTCTGTAATAAAGAAGTCCTTTTTATATTAGTACAATACCAAAAAGTGCTTCTTATATTATAAAACACTATTTAGTTAAACTATAATATTTATATAATTTCATATTTAGCTCCCTCGGTATAAATGGTTTTGTAATGTACTCATTTATTCCAATTTGCATTGCTTTTTCTATACTACTATAAGATGTAGATGCTGTTAATGCAATGATAGGTATTTTAGAGTCTAACCCCCTTATTATGGCAGTCGCTTCAAATCCATCCATTATAGGCATTGATAAATCCATTAAGATAATATCATAATTGTTTGATTTGTATTTTTCAACTGCAATAGTACCATTTAAAGCAATATCAATATTCACATTCCAACGAGAAAGTATCTTTTCAGCAATCTTTATATTAATCAAGTTGTCTTCTGCCATTAAAACTTTAAATCCTTCCAAATCTTTTTCTTGAAAATCATTAAATGTTATACTATTTGTTCCATTGCCTTCACTGAAAACTGGCAAGCTTAAAACAAAACTAAAGTTCGATCCTTTACCTTTTTCACTCTTTAAATCAATTTTTGAATTAAATAAGAGTAATAACTTTTTAGCAATTACTAAACCTAAACCTGAACCTCCAAACTTCCTAGTTATTTTTGAGTCTTCTTGTTCAAATTTTTCAAAAATTACATCAAACTTATCCGAGTTAATTCCGATGCCAGTGTCTATTATTTCAACTTTGAATGTTGTTGTATTTTCTTTAAATAGTAGTTGATTAATCCTAATTGTAATTAATCCGTTTTCTGTAAACTTAATCGCGTTAACAATCAGATTTGTTAAAATTTGACTTATTCGAAGTGGGTCGCCAACAAGGTTAGGAATAAAATTTCCGTCTATTTTTAATTCGATTTTATTTTTATTTTCAGAGGCTTTTACTTCTAAAGATTTTACTATATCGGTTACTAATTCATTGAAGTTAAATGAAATACTTTCGATTTCTATTTTGTCGGATTCAATCTTGTTGAAGTCCAAAATATCATTAACGAGTAAATATAAGTTTTGAGATGAATTTTTCATTATGGCTAAATTTTCATGAAAATTGTCATTATTCTTTTCTCTTTCCATAATGTACAACATGCCAATAATTGCATTTAAAGGCGTGCGAATTTCATGACTCATTGTAGACAAAAAATCTGATTTTGCTTCATTCGCAGCTTCTGCTTTTAATTTTGCTTCAAAGAGAACTTCCTCTGTTTTTTTTCTAAACTCAATTTCGTCTTCTAAGATTTTAAATAAAATCATAAAATCATCGTCATTATCTAGTTTAATATCTTCATTGTCATTCAATTTTTTTATAGTATCGATCAATCTATTTTGAATTGCCTCTTTTTCTTTCAATTCGCCTACTATTCTTTTATTGATTTCGTTAAACTCAATGTCGTTGAGTCGGATTGATTTGTCATTTAGTTCGGCATCCTTTTCATAATTTGAATAGGATTGATTAACAGCATCTATAAATTCCAATGCCAGTGGATTATTATCCAAAAAGTCTTTAGGCAAATATTTATTAATCTGCCTATTGAGTAGCCTATGTATATTATTTGACTCCATTGGTTTAATCTTCACTTAAAGTAGTGATGGTGATCGTTTGATTGTGTAATTCACATGAAATTTGATTCAAGGTTGGTGAAAATTCCCCATAGGAATAAAAGCCACAAATGGTTGTTGAAGCACCTAAAGTATTTTTGGCAAGTTCCAATTCCTCCTCAATTCTATTTCCTAATACAATTTTTCTTCCTACACAACTTACAATAAGTGCTAATTTAGATTTTTCAGATTGATTTAGTAAAGCATTATTTCCTGCATGGTAGGCAGCATCTATTAATTTATCAAAATTACCTTTCATTAATCGGATAAATGAACCTTGCGGAATATTGCCCGCAAATGT
>CAMDSN010000103.1 GCA_945907225.1 Flavobacterium psychrophilum
TAGTTTTGTAAATGGATCTAATACTTGTAAAAATCTCGTGGTTACAAAAGTTGGAACATTATATCCTAATACTTTTATTATTTTATGTGGACATTATGACACCATAAACGGGAAAGGAACTAATGACAATGGAAGTGGTGTGGTTTCTATATTTGAGGTAGCTCGTTTATTGAGAAATATACCAACTGAATATTCTATTAAGTTTATTAATTTTAGTGGAGAAGAAGATGGTTTAATAGGAAGTCAACATTTTGTTTCTACAGTTGTCAACGCCACTAACCCAAAGATGGATATTCGTTTGGTTTTTAATATTGATGAGGTTGGAGGCCGTTCAGATATGACAAATGACACAATTACATGCGAGAGAGATACAGGTAGTCCAACTACAAATAACGCATCTTCAAATTTAATGACAAATGAATTAATAAATTGTGTTGAATTATATTCGCCTCTTAATACATTTCTAAGTTATGCCTATGCTTCAGACTATTTACCATTTGAGGATAATAATGAGGTCATTACTGGTTTCTTTGAGAAAAATGAAACACCCTATCGACATACAGCTAATGATTTATTAATAAATATGGATCCTGTTTATGTATTTAATGTTGCTAAAGCTGCAACTGGGGCAATGCTTCATTTTTCAAAGGCTTCTACCTCTGCTCTTGATTTGAATGATTTAAATGATACTCATCAAGTTAGTTTTTTTCCGAGTCCGGCAAAAGATGTTTTGAATATCAACTTAGGAAACTTAACTGATACACAATATTATTTTTATTTTATTGATTTGCAAGGGAAAATAGTTTTCAAAAAGCATTTCGAAAATGCCCATTTAGTAGAGTCAATTTCTTTGGATGGTGTATCAAAAGGAATGTATATGGCAGTTATGCAAACTTCTACTAAACGAATTACAAAAAAGATTATTGTAGAATAGTATATTTATAGCTTGTCTTTCAGATAAAAACCAGTCGTAGATTTTTTATTTTTTATTAAATCTTCAGGTGTTCCAAAAGCTAAAATCTTCCCGCCGTTTTCGCCACCTTCTGGCCCAAGATCAATTATCCAATCGGCACATTTTATCAAATCAAGATTGTGCTCAATTACAATTATTGAATGTCCTTTTTCAATTAAAGCATCAAATGAGGTTAATAATTTTTTGATGTCATGAAAATGTAGTCCTGTGGTTGGTTCATCAAAAATGAATAATGCTTTTTCTTTGGTAACACCTTTAACTAAAAAAGTGGCTAATTTTATTCGTTGCGCTTCGCCACCCGATAAAGTTGAAGATGATTGCCCAAGTTGTACATATCCTAAACCAACATCTTTAAGGGGTTGAAGTTTTTGAGTAATTTTTATTTGTTTATTTTGAGTAAAAAAAGCGATTGCATTATCTATTGTCATTGTCAAAATGTTGTCAATGTTTTTACCTTCAAAAACTACTTCCAACACTTCTTTTTTGAAACGTTTTCCACTACAAGTTTCGCAGGTCAATGAGACATCAGCCATAAAAACCATTTCTACATTTATTGAGCCTTCCCCTTTACAGGTTTCGCATCTTCCACCATCAACATTAAATGAAAAATGTTTAGCTTGATATCCACGGATCTTCGATAATTTCTCTTTTGCAAACAAATCCCGAATTTCATCATAAGCTTTAATATAGGTTACAGGGTTAGAACGAGAACTTCTTCCAATTGGATTTTGATCGATGTATTCAATGTGTTTTATATGTGAATAACTTCCTGATAATTCTGAAAATTGCCCGGCTTTGTCTCCAATGCCTTGTAACTTTTTTTGCATGACAGGGAAAAGTATTTTCTTTACCAAGGTACTTTTTCCACTTCCGGAAACTCCTGTTATAACTGTTAAACATTCTAAAGGAAAAGTTACATCCACATTTTGAAGATTGTTTTCTCTTGCTCCTTTAATTTCTATAAAATTATTTGATTTCCTCCGTTTTTTTGGCACCGAGATTTCTAATGCACCATTCAGGTATTTAGCTGTTAAAGATTCAGCTTTTAAGATTTCGGCAAACGTGCCTTCAGCAACTAATTCTCCGCCAAAAGTTCCAGCTTCAGGACCAATATCAATAATTCTATCAGCAGCTTTCATAATGTCTTCATCATGTTCAACTACTATCACCGTATTACCTAAATCACGAAGATTTTTTAATACTTTTATTAAACGTTCGGTATCTTTTGGATGCAAACCAATGCTTGGTTCATCTAGAATATACATTGAACCTACCAAACTGCTTCCTAATGAAGTGGCTAAATTTATTCTTTGTGATTCTCCTCCAGAAAGTGAGGCGGAATTTCTATTTAACGTCAAATAATCCAAACCAACATTACTCAAAAAGGCTAATCTGTTATTAATTTCTATTAAAAGTCGTTTAGCCACTTTTTGGTCATATTCTGAAAGCGTTAACTGAGTAAAAAAAGGCATTAATCGTTTAATAGACATATCTACCAATTCTGAAATGGTTTTACCATCAACAGTTATATAATTAGCTTCTTTGCGAAGTCGTTTTCCTTTGCAAGTCGAACATCTAGTTTTACCACGATACCGAGATAACATTACGCGATTTTGGATTTTATAATTTTTCTCTTCTAGTTCTTTAAAGAATTCATCCAAACCTGTGAAATACTTATTGCCTTTCCAAATAAGTTCTTTTTGTTGTTCTGTTAATTCAAAATAAGGTTTGTGAATAGGGAAATCAAATTTATACGCATTATTTACCAACTGATCACGATACCAACTCATGCTTTCACCTCTCCAAGGGAAAATTGCATTTTCAAAAACAGAAAGTGATGAGTTTGGAATGACTAATTCGACATCAATTCCAATAATATTACCATAACCTTCGCATGTTGGACAAGCACCATAAGGATTATTGAAACTAAAAAGATGTGGGTTAGGTTCTAAAAAAGTAATTCCGTCCAATTCAAAATTGGCACTATATTCAATTCGTTTTTTACTATCTAAATCTTGTAAATAACAACTGCCTTTTCCTTCAAAAAAAGCAGTTTGGACAGCATCAGCCAATCGATTATAGAAATCCTCTTCCTCTTTAACAATAATTCTGTCAATAATAAGAAGAATGTCCTTGTTGTCTAATGAATGTTGTTCGAGCTCATCTAATCGAACCATTTCATTATTAACTAAAATACGCGCAAAACCCTGTTGTAATAATGCTTTTAGTTTATCCTCTAATTGTCTGTCTGTTTCTAAGTGAATAGGAGATAGGAGTAACCATTTGCTTTCTAAAGTGAATCCTTTTACTCTATTTATAACATCGGAAACGTTGTCTTTTTTAACTTCTTGACATGAAATAGGTGAGAATGTTTTGCCAATACGGGCAAAGAGTAATTTTATATAATCATAAATTTCAGTTGAAGTTCCAACTGTAGATCTTGCATTTGTTGTGTTTACTTTCTGTTCAATGGCGATTGCTGGAGCAATTCCTTTAATGTATTCCGCTTTTGGTTTGTCTAATCTTCCAAGAAATTGTCTTGCATAACTGGAAAGACTTTCCACATAACGTCTTTGCCCCTCGGCGTAAAGTGTATCAAAAGCCAAGCTTGATTTTCCAGATCCAGATAAACCGGTTATGACTACTAGTTTATTTCGCGGAATGACCACACTTAAATTCTTTAAATTATGAATTTGAGCGCCTTTGATTAGGATATTATTTTTGGGTTCTAACGTAGTAATTTCTGAACTATTCATAGCAAATAAAGGAATGATTGCAAAGCTAATCAATTCTGGCAGGAATTTGTAACAAAGTTAATTAGGAAATGATAGTATTTTCACTCAATTTCCTTTATCAATATCATAAAAAAAAAGCTTTTATTTTTATGATAAAGTTTTTTTTGAGTTAATTTTTTTTAAAATCACGATTTTTCGTTTGGTTTAAATAAAATTTAAAACTTATAAAACTCAACATTAACTCAACAATAAGAACTAAGCCGGAAGTTTGTAAGATAGATTTAAATTCATAAAAATAAAAGATATATGTACTATTTCAAACGATTGAGAAAGATTTTAAACTGTATAGTTTTTATATAGTGGATATAATCTTTGTGATTTAAACAAAAAATTAACTTTACTTTTAAAATAAATACATTAATTATGAAAAAAATTACTTTCTTATTATCTTTAATTTTAACTACAGCAGCACATTCTCAGATTGTGACTAATGGTGATTTTCAAACTGGTACAGCGGCACCATGGTATAACAACGCTGCCAATGTAGTTGATTTGGGTGGGTCGAATTGGGTTAATCAAGCCGAAGTTACTGCTGTAGGTAACGCATTTGATGTTAACATTAGTCAAGTAATTGCTTTAACTAGTGGTTTAACATACGAATTAAAATTTGATGCATTTACAGATATTAATACTGGTACTCGTACTATGATTGTTGGTCTTGGCCAAACTAATGCTCCGTATTTAACTTTAACTGCAACGCCAGTTTTAACTGCAACTCCTCAAACATTCACATACCAATTCACGATTAACTACGGAGACGCTGTTAATGATAGAGTTATTTTTGACATGGGTGCAGCTCTAGGTTTTGTATTTATTGATAATGTATCTGTAACTCAAATTGTAAACACTTGTGCGAATGGTGTTCAGGATGGTACTGAAACTGGGGTTGATTGTGGGGGGTTTTGTCCTCCATGTGTTTCGCCTCCAACCGTAAATTCTCCTGTACCTCCAGCTAGGTTGCCTGCAGATGTAATTTCTATCTACAGTGATGCTTACACAAGTATTTCCCCTATAACTTTAGATGCGGGATGGTGTGGTGCCAATGCAGTACAAGCTACTACAGCAGGTGGTGCTGGGAACAATGTCTTAGCGTATAAAGGTAATCCTTGTCAAGGAATTACTTTTCCTTCTGATACAAGAAATATTAGTGGTTTTACTAATATACATGTTGATTTATTTATTGCAGCTGGAACTAACTTAATTGGTAAGGTATTTAATTTAAAAATAGTTCCTAATACCGGTGGTGGTGCAGCTGAAGTAATAATTCCTATTGATATCAATGGTCTTTCACCGGTTCCAGTTCCTGGCACATGGTATTCTTTCGATAGAGCTTTTTCTCCTGCCCAACTTACAAATTTAGTGAGTAATCCAATAATGCATGAATTTGGAGTTACAAGCAATTTAAATAATGTGGTGTGGTATGACAACCTGTATATTTGGAGAACACCTTTGAGTATAAATGAGTTTGACACAAGTTCAATTAAATTATATCCAAATCCTGCTAAGGATCTATTAAACATTGAGTCGGAAATTTCAATTGAAAAAGTTTCAGTATACAACATTTTGGGTCAAGAAGTAATCTCAAAATCTCCAAATGCTGAATTAGTTACTCTTGATGTTTCTAGCTTACAAGTAGGAGTTTATATTGTAAAAACTTCTATCAATGGAAACGTTTCTTCGACAAGATTCATAAAAGAATAAATTTAAGTTAATTAAGTTATGGAAAAGGAATTTTCATATCAAATGAATTTTCCTTTTTTTTTAAATAAAAACAATTTTATTACACAAACACAAAAAATAATCATGAAAAAAATTACACTATTAGTATTCCTTTTCACTTTTTCATTAGGATATTCACAAGACCAATTGTTAGGTTTTGAACCAGGAGAAACTGGCAGCGTAGGTGCTGCTTTTGGTGATTTTCCTGCTCCTGTGGTTGAAACAGGCACTGGCACTAACACCACACAAGTACTTAAATTAGTTGGAAACCCTGCTGGTCAACCATGGCAAGGTGTTAATTTAACTTTAACATCTCTAGTTAATTTGACAACTACCAAAACTATGACAATGGATGTTTTTTCTGATACTCCTATTACTTTCTTAGTAAAAGTTACAGGTGGAACTGGTGGTCCAGCTATATCAGCAGCTTCAGCATCACATACCGGTGGTAGCACATGGCAAACAATTTCATTTACATTTACATCTTCATTAGATGGCCAACCAACCCCAGCAAATGGTACATATAGTGGTTTTGTTATTCATGCATATTGGGCTCCTGGTGCAGTTGCATTTTTTAATCCAACTATTCCAACACCTGCGAGAACTTTTTATGTAGATAATATTAAAGGTCCACTTGGAACACCTCCAGTAATTCCTGCTCCTGCTACAGGTGCTCCA
>CAMDSN010000104.1 GCA_945907225.1 Flavobacterium psychrophilum
TTACTCCCCCATACTATAGTTTCGAAAAGTGATTATAAAAATATAATTCAAGAGATTAATATTTCTCGGAAAGTAAAACATAATAAATATCTTAGTTTAATTCCATTTTGTGATTTAAAAGTTTTTGAAATTGTACTATCGCAATTACCTAATGCAATTCAACTGCAAGTAAGTAATAGTTCGGCCATTCGTTATGCTCAAATTTTTGATGTCAATCAATCAATAGAAGTATTTTGCAATAGGGGTACTAGTGGTATTGATGGCAGTACTTCAACAGCAATTGGAGCTGCAGTTGGAAGCAAAAAAGCCACTGTTTTTATTACAGGCGATGTTGGTTTTTTTTATGACAATAACGCACTGTGGAATAATTACATACCTAAAAATTTCAAAATTATTTTAATTAACAATGGTGGGGGCGGTATTTTTAGGATATTACCCGGACATGAGGAAACAGTTGTTTTTAATACCTTTTTTGAAACATCGCACTGCTTAACTGCAGAGCATTTGGCCAAAATGCACCGATTTGATTATATCACGGCAAGCAATGAAAACACCTTAAATGAAGGGTTGTTGAAATTATTTAATGATGATGAAAATCCGAAGATTCTTGAGATTTTCACGCCAACACGAGAAAATCAAAAACTACTTTTAGACTATTTTTCTGCATTAGCATAAAATGATATATTTACTAAAAAATAATTGTGAGCAACACCAATAAACTTAAAATATTCAACGATCCAATTTATGGTTTTATCACCATTCCAAATACGTTGATTTATGATCTAATACAACATCCCTCTTTTCAACGTTTACGACGCATAAGTCAAATGGGTTTGTCTTATCTGGTCTATCCTGGCGCTCATCATACCCGTTTTCATCATGCAATTGGTGCAATGCACTTAATGCAAAAAGCAGTTGCTGTTCTTCGCTCAAAGGATGTTTTTATTTCAGAAGAGGAAGAAAATGCATTATATATTGCCATTTTATTGCATGACATTGGTCACGGACCATTTTCTCATACCCTAGAAAATAGTATTGTTGAGGTAAATCATGAGCAAATTTCATTGCTTTTTATGAATAAACTGAATGATGAATTTAATGGAAACTTGACGCTAGCCATACAGATATTTAAAGGTGATTATCATCGAAAGTTTATGTTGCAATTGATATCTAGTCAACTGGACATGGATAGAATGGATTATTTAAAAAGAGATAGTTTCTATTCAGGTGTTGCTGAAGGGAATATAAATTCAGATCGACTCATACAGATGTTGCATGTTGCAAATGATAAGTTGGTTATTGAAGAAAAAGGGATATATTCTATTGAAAAATTTTTAGTAGCAAGACGCTTAATGTATTGGCAGGCCTATCTTCATAAAACCAGTTTGGTTGCCGAATTGACTTTAACTAATGCTTTACAAAGAGCAAAACAATTAATCCAAAAAGGAGTTCAGCTAGAATGTAGCAAGCCGCTACGTCATTTTATGGAACAAAAAATAACAATTAATAATTTCTCAAATAGTGATTTAAATAACTTTTCGCAATTAGATGATTTTGATGTCATTAGCGCGTTAAAAAATTGGCAGTTTTGTGATGATTATATTTTAAACAGTTTAAGTAAAATGATAATTAATAGGGATTTGTCAAAAATTAAATTAAAAAACGAAAAATTCCCAACCACAGCTTTAGACACAATGATTACTCAATTTGCAACCGAAAACAAATTATCACATCAAGAGGTAAAGTATTTTATTTTTAAAGGAAAAATAAAAAATCAGGCTTACAATAAAAATGCAGATCCAATAACCATTTTGAAAAAAGATAAATCGACTGAAGATGTTGTAACCTTATCTGACCAGCTGAATTTAAAAGCTTTATCTAAGCCCGTTACGAAATATTTTATATGCTATCCAAAACAACTAGATGAAAATAGCTAATAAAATTCATTTTTTTATACTTTTGCGTAGATTAAAACAAATGGTTTACATTTAACCTATTTGAAAAACTTAAAACATTCCGATATAAAATCGGATGGCTCTATGATATGAAATTTACAGCCGCACAAATAGCAGAAATTCTCGAAGGTGAAGTTGTTGGCGATGAAAATGTCGTTGTCTTTAAATTGGCAAAAATTGAAGAAGGTATTGCAGGTTCTCTAACATTTTTAGCGAATCCAAAATATGTTAACTTTATTTACTCAACAAAGGCTACAATCACTATAGTAAATGATAATTTTATTCCGGAGCAAAGTTTAACAACTACTTTAATAAAAGTGAAAGATGCTTATCAATCATTTTCAAAATTATTAGAGTACTACAATCAAGTTAAACTAATGAAATCAGGTATTGAACAGCCTAGTGTAATTTCAGAGAATGTTATTTATGGAGACCATTTATATTTAGGAAGTTTTAGTTTTATTGGCAAAAACGTAACAATTGGACATAATGTAAAAATTTATCCAAACTGTTTTATTGGTGACAATGTCATCATTGGTGATAATTGTATCTTTTATGCTGGGGTTAAAGTATATTCTGAAACTGAAATTGGGAATAATTGTAACTTTCATTCGGGCTGTGTAATTGGATCTGATGGTTTTGGTTTTGCGCCAACTGAAAATGGAACGTTTAGTAAGATTCCACAAATTGGAAATGTTATTATTGAAGATAACGTAGAAATTGGAGCTAACTCAACTATAGACAGGGCAACTTTAGGAACAACTTTTATAAGAAGTGGTGTTAAATTAGACAATCATATTCAGGTAGCTCACAATGTTGAAATTGGAGAGAATACTGTAATTGCTGCTCAAACTGGAATTGCTGGATCAACAAAAATTGGCAATAATTGTTTTATTGGTGGGCAAGTTGGAATTGCAGGACATATCACTATTGGTAATAATGTTAGAATTCAGGCGCAGTCAGGAGTTGGCAAAAATATAAATGATGGCGAAGTGATACAAGGAAGTCCATCTTTTGGATATTCTGATTACAGTAAATCTTATGTTCATTTTAAAAATTTGCCAAAGATTGTAAATGATATTCATGAAATACAAAAAAAAATAACAATTAAATAAAATAAAAATGGTTAAACAAAAAACCATCATTAACGAAATTTCGCTTACTGGTGTTGGTCTCCATACAGGTAAAGAAGTAACGATGACATTTAAACCTGCACCAATTAATAATGGATATTCCTTTGTTAGAGTTGATCTTGAAGGCTCCCCAATTATAGAAGCAGATGCTAGTTATGTAGTTAACACACAAAGAGGAACTAATCTTGAAAAATTAGGTGTTAAAATTCAAACTTCTGAGCATGTTTTAGCTGCATTTGTTGGGTGCGATGTTGATAATGTAATAATTGAATTGAATGCCTCTGAACCCCCAATCATGGATGGTTCTTCAAAATATTTTGTTGAGGCAATTGAAAAAGCAGGTGTTATAGAACAAGATGCTGAGCGGAATTATTATGTAGTTAAAGAAGTAATTTCATTTTTGGACGAATCAACTGGCAGCGAGATTTTATTGATGCCTTCAGAAGATTATCAGGTTACTGCGATGGTTGATTTTGGAACTAAAGTATTAGGAACTCAAAATGCCTCTATAAAAAGTATAACTGAGTTTAAGTCTGAGATAGCGAATTCTCGTACCTTTAGTTTTCTTCACGAATTAGAATCTTTATTAGATAACGGATTAATAAAAGGTGGCGATTTAAATAATGCTATTGTTTATGTTGATAAAGAAATATCACCAAAAACACTTGAAAATTTAAAAATAGCATTTGGAAAAGATTCAATCTCTGTTAAACCTAATGGAATACTTGACAACTTAACCCTACATTATCCAAACGAAGCTGCCCGTCACAAATTATTAGACGTGATTGGTGATTTAGCACTCGTAGGTACAAGAATTAAAGGTAAAGTTATCGCGAATAAACCAGGTCATTTTGTCAACACACAGTTTGCTAAAAAATTAGCTAAAATGATAAAAATTGAACAAAAGAATCACGTTCCTAACTATAATTTAAACCTTGAACCATTAATGGATATTCATAAAATTATGAGTATTCTTCCACACAGACCTCCTTTTTTATTTATTGATAGAATAATTGAAATGTCGGAAAAACATGTTGTTGGAATGAAAAATGTAACCATGAATGAAACTTTTTTTGTGGGTCATTTTCCTGGTGCTCCAGTAATGCCAGGGGTAATAATTGTTGAGGCTATGGCTCAAACAGGAGGTGTTCTAATTTTAAGTTCAGTACCGGATCCTGAGAATTATTTAACGTACTTCATGAAAATTGATAATGTTAAATTTAAACACAAAGTTTTACCAGGCGATACTTTAGTATTCAAATGTGATTTAATTTCGCCAATTAGAAGAGGAATTTGCCACATGCAAGCCAATGCATATGCTAATGGAAAGTTAGTGGCCGAAGCAGAATTAATGGCACAAATAGCAAAAAAATAATAAAATATGAATCAACCTTTAGCTTACGTACATCCAGGAGCAAAAATTGCCAAAAATGTTGTTATTGAACCTTTTACAACCATTCATAATAATGTAGTTATAGGTGATGGAACCTGGATTGGCTCCAATGTGACTATTATGGAAGGCGCGAGAATAGGAAAAAATTGCAACATTTTTCCAGGGGCTGTAATTTCTGCTGTTCCTCAAGATTTGAAATTTGGTGGTGAAGAATCTTTAGCTGTAATTGGTGATAATGTTACAATTAGAGAATGTGTTACTATTAATCGTGGTACAATAGCATCAGGTCAAACAACAATTGGAAATAATTGTCTAATTATGGCAACTGCGCATATTGCTCACGATTGTCATATTGGTGACAATGCAATTATAGTAAACGGAGTGGCTTTGGCTGGTCATGTTATTGTAGGTAATTTTGCAATTATTGGCGGATTAGCAGCTATTCATCAATTTATTCAAATAGGAGATCACGCTATGGTTTCCGGTGGT
This sequence comes from Flavobacterium psychrophilum, assembly GCA_945907225.1. Lineage (GTDB taxonomy): Bacteria > Bacteroidota > Bacteroidia > Flavobacteriales > Flavobacteriaceae > Flavobacterium > Flavobacterium psychrophilum_Q. The sequence continues at coordinate 4,971 of CAMDSN010000104.1, forward strand.
TCTCTAGTTAGGAAAGATGTTCCTCCATATACTAAAGCTGCAAAAGAACCTTTATCTTATGTTGGGATTAATTCAGTCGGATTAAGACGTAGAGGATATTCCTCAGAAAAGATTAGGGAAATACAAGACATTTATAGAATTCTGTATCAAAAAAATTATAATACATCACAAGCGGTTGGAATTATCGAAGCTGAAATGTCAGCCTCACCAGAACGAGATGAGATTTTAGATTTTATCAGAAATTCGTCTAGAGGAATAATGAAGGGATATTCAGGTACATAAAAAATAAAAATTATTAAAAATAAATAAAAATGGCATCTACATCAGATATTAGAAACGGATTATGCATTAAATTCAATCATGATATTTATAAAATCATCGAATTTCTTCACGTTAAACCTGGGAAAGGTCCAGCGTTTGTAAGGACTAAGTTAAGAAGTTTGACGAACGGGAAAGTATTGGACAATACCTTTTCGGCTGGACATAAGATTGAAGAAGTTCGTGTAGAAACTCAAAATTTTCAATATTTATATGCAGAAGGCGATCAGTTTCATTTTATGAATACGGAGTCATACGAACAAATTACTTTAGAAAAAAAAGTACTTGATGCATCCGATTTATTGAAAGAAGGAACAATCGTAATGGTTCAGATTAATACTGAAACAGATTTGCCTCTTTCTGTAGACATGCCAGCATCCATTGTTTTGGAAGTTACTTATGCTGAGCCAGGCGTTAAGGGAAACACAGCAACAAATGCTACTAAACCTGCGAAAGTAGAAACAGGTGCTTCAGTTAATGTACCATTATTCATCAATGAAGGCGATAAAATTAAAATAGACACAGCAACAGGTTCTTACATGGAACGTGTAAAAGAATAGTTTTGAAGTTTTTAAGAACACATAGTTTAAAAGAAATAGCCACTATTATTGGTTGTAAATATATTGGCGATGATCAATTTCCTGTTGATGGCATGAATGAGATTCATGTTGTTTCACCAGGCGATATAGTATTTGTAGATCATCCAAAATATTATGAAAAAGCTCTTCAATCTGCAGCTACAATTATTTTAATAAATAAAGAAGTTGATTGTCCAGT
>CAMDSN010000105.1 GCA_945907225.1 Flavobacterium psychrophilum
TATATTATAGTAGCTTTAATTGCTTTTTTACCTTCTGTAGTGTTAGCAAACCCTACCGAACCAGTTTCAGAAAATAAAGAAGCTGTTGCCAAAGAAAATCAAGATCCTAAAGCTGAAATAAAAGAACAAATTGACGAAGTAAAAAACCATCACGTTTTAGACGCTCATAGTTTTACCCTTTTTGGTGATGCAGCAACCGGAAAAGAATATGGCTTCCCATTACCAATTATTATATGGGATGGTGCCCTTCATGTATTTTCTTCCTCAAAATTTGATGAAGGAAAAGTTGCTCAAGACGGAGGTAACTATTATGTTCTACACCACGAAAAAATATATAAGACGGATGCTGCAGGAACTTTAACCGAACATGACGGGCATCCAACAAATACTAACTTATTGTTAGATTTTTCAATAACAAAAGGTGTCTTTACCATGTTACTGATTGCGCTTTTAATGTTCCTATTGTTTAGAAGTTTAGGGAAATCATACGCTAAAAATGGCGGAGTAGCCACTGGAGCTGGGAGATTTTTTGAACCAATAGTATTATTTATTCGTGATGAAATAGCTATCCCAAACATTGGCGAGAGACACTATAAAAAATACATGAGTCACTTACTAACAGTGTTCTTCTTCATTTGGTTTTTAAATGTTGTTGGCATGACTCCATTCGGAATTAACGTTACGGGGAATATTTCTGTAACTTTCGGTTTGGCTATTGTAACCTTCATTATCACAACATTCACAGCTAAGAAAGATTATTGGTTGCACATGATTTGGATGCCTGGAGTTCCGGTTCCGATGAAAATTATCCTAGCACCAATCGAACTTATCGGAGCCATCATCAAACCTTTCTCATTAATGATTCGTTTGTACGCAAATATGTTCGCAGGTCACCTTGTTTTAATGAGTTTGATTGGAATGATGTTCGTTTTCAAAAGCTGGATAGGAAGTCCGTTAACATTTTTACTTTCATTCATCATCTCATTAATTGAAATATTAGTAACGCTTTTACAAGCATATATTTTTACGATGTTAACCGCTTTATATTTTGGTGCAGCTGTTGAAGAACACCATCATGCGGACGAGCATCATTAAAAATGTCCAGTGGACATTTTATGCGAGTAGCCAGCCGGCGCGTTTGCATATTAATAATTTGAATGTTTAATTAAATATATATACATTATGGAAGGAACTCTTAATTTAGTAGGAGCAGGATTAGTAGTAATTGGAGTAGGAATTGGTATTGGTAGAATCGGTGGTTCTGCATTAGATGCAATTGCTCGTCAACCAGAAGCTACAGCAAAGATTCAAACAGTGATGCTTATTGCAGCGGCACTTATTGAAGGTATTGGATTTGCAGCTTTATTTGCTGTATCTTAATACAAAAAAACAGTAACCCAAAAGCTGCAACGGTTGGTTGTAGCTTTGGTTTATCTTAAAAAAAGAATTAAATTTTTTACCTATATAATTACATATTAAATTATGGAAAAGTTAATAAATGATTTCTCGTTTGGATTGTTTTTTTGGCAGTCATTAATTTTCTTGTTATTGATTTTCTTGTTGAGAAAATTCGCTTGGAAACCAATTCTTGATGCGGTTAACGAAAGAGAAGAAGGAATCAAAAATGCATTACTTTCTGCTGAAATTGCAAAAAGAGATATGCAAAATTTGAAATCAGATAACGAAAAACTATTAGCTGAAGCTAGAGTTGAAAGAGATGTTATCTTAAAAGAAGCAAGAGAAATTAAAGACAAAATTGTTTCTGAAGCGAAAGACGAAGCTCAAGTTCAAGCCGGTAAAATGATTGAACAAGCAAAAGCAGCAATCAATAGCGAAAAAAATGCAGCTATGGCAGAATTAAAAAATCAAGTTTCTTCTTTGTCTATCGAAATTGCAGAAAAAGTATTAAGAAGTGAATTAGCCGACAAAGAATCTCAAACCAAATTGGTTGAGAAAATGTTAGGCGACGTTAAATTAAATTAACAATTATGTCTAGAGCTGCGATTAGATATGCAAAAGCAATTTTAGAAACTGCGGTTTTAAGCGGTAAAGCCAATCAGGTAAATGACGACATGAAATCTATCATTGCTTCGGTTAACTCAAGTGCTGATTTAAAAGAATTTTTGGCAAGCCCAATAATTAAATCAGATATAAAAATGAAAGCTTTATTGGAAATTTTTGGTTCAGTTCAGTCTGAAACAAAATCGCTTTTCAGATTGCTTCAAGAAAACAAAAGATTTGAAATATTAGAAGCTATTGCTACACAATACAACGCTCAATTTGACGAAATGAATGGCGTTGAAATTGCAAAAGTAATAACTGCATTTCCAATCACGGCCGAATTAGAAGCTAAGATTTTGGCGAAAGCGGCAACTATTTCAACAAAAAAATTAACTATTCAAAACACAATCGACCCATCAATAATAGGTGGATTTATTTTAAGAATAGGCGACAAACAATACAATGCTTCTGTATCAAACAGATTGCAGGAATTAAAAAGAGAGTTTAGTAATTAGATTACCATTAAAGATATATCAAAATGGCAGAAATCAATCCAGCTGAAATTTCAGCAATATTAAAGAAACAATTATCTGGTTTCGAATCAGGCGCAACATTAGAAGAAGTTGGAACTGTTCTTCAGGTAGGTGACGGTATCGCCCGTGTTTACGGCTTATCAAATGCGCAATACGGTGAGTTAGTTCAATTCGACAACGGATTGGAAGCTATCGTTTTGAACTTAGAAGAAGACAATGTTGGAGTTGTACTTTTAGGACCGTCTACAGGAATTAGAGAAGGTTCTACAGTAAAAAGAACACAACGTATAGCTTCTCTAAAAGTTGGTGAACAAATTGTAGGTCGTGTAGTAAACACACTTGGTGAACCAATCGATGGTAAAGGACCTATAGGTGGTGAATTGTATGAAATGCCTTTGGAAAGAAAAGCTCCAGGAGTTATCTTCCGTCAACCGGTGACAGAGCCTTTACAAACAGGAATTAAATCTATCGATGCCATGATACCTGTAGGAAGAGGTCAACGTGAGCTTGTTATTGGTGACCGTCAAACTGGAAAAACTACGGTTTGTATTGATACCATATTAAATCAAAAAGAGTTTTATGATGCTGGTCATCCCGTGTTTTGTATTTATGTAGCTATAGGACAAAAAGCTTCTACAGTGGCAGGAATTGCTAAGACTTTGGAAGAAAAAGGCGCTATGGCTTATACAACAATTGTGGCAGCAAACGCTTCAGATCCAGCACCAATGCAAGTATACGCACCAATGGCAGGAGCTGCGATTGGCGAATATTTTCGTGACTCAGGACGTCCAGCTTTGATTATCTATGATGATTTATCAAAACAAGCGGTAGCTTACCGTGAGGTGTCCCTTTTGTTAAGAAGACCACCAGGTCGTGAAGCTTATCCTGGAGACGTTTTTTACTTACACTCTCGTTTATTAGAAAGAGCTTGTAAAGTAATTGCTGATGATGATATCGCAAAAAACATGAACGACCTACCAGATACATTGAAACCAATAGTAAAGGGAGGTGGTTCTCTAACAGCCTTACCAATTATTGAAACACAGGCTGGCGACGTTTCTGCTTATATCCCAACTAATGTAATTTCGATTACTGACGGACAAATCTTCTTGGATGGTGATTTATTTAACTCGGGAGTACGCCCTGCGATTAACGTAGGTATTTCGGTATCTCGTGTTGGAGGTAATGCTCAAATTAAATCGATGAAAAAAGTGGCCGGGACATTAAAATTAGACCAAGCTCAATTCCGTGAATTGGAAGCGTTTGCAAAATTTGGATCTGATTTGGATGCGGTTACTTTAAACGTTATCGAAAAAGGAAGAAGAAACGTTGAAATACTTAAGCAAGCAGTTAACGATCCTTATACTGTAGAAGATCAAGTAGCAATTATTTATGCAGGGTCTAAAAATCTATTAAGAAGCGTTCCTGTTAACAAAGTGAAAGAATTCGAAAGAAGTTACATCGACTTCTTAAACAATAAGCACAGGGATGTTTTAGATGCTTTGAAAGCAGGTAAATTAGACGATACAATTACGGATGTTTTAGAAAAAGTGGCTAAAGACCTTTCAGCGAAATATTAATTTTAAGTGACTAGTAATTAGTGACTAGTAATTAGCCTCAAAACTTTTACTAATCATTAATTACCAATTACTAATTACTTATAAAAAATGGCAAATTTAAAGGAGATACGTAATAGAATAAGTTCAGTTTCATCCACTATGCAGATTACCTCTGCGATGAAAATGGTTTCTGCCGCAAAGCTTAAAAAAGCGCAAGATGCTATTACAGCGATGCGACCTTATGCCGAGAAATTAACCGAACTTTTGCAAAATGTAAGCGCTACTTTAGATGGAGATGCTGGCGGAGAATATACATCGCAACGCGAAATCAAAAAAGTTTTAATTGTAGCAATAACTTCTAATAGAGGTTTGGCAGGCGCATTTAACACCAACGTTATTAAGCAAGCAAAAGAAGTTGTGGATAGTTATGCTGGAAAGCAGGTTGATATTTATGCGATTGGTAAAAAAGGAAATGATATTCTAAGAAAGACAAATACGGTTGTAGAAAATAAAAGTGAGATTTTTGATGAATTAACTTTTGAAAGAGTTGCTGAAATAGCTGAAGCATTAATTGAAAAATTTGTTACAGGGGAGTATGACAAAATTGAATTGGTATATAACCAATTTAAAAATGCCGCTACTCAAATCGTTCAAACCGAACAATTTTTACCGTTAGCACCAATGGCATCAGATGTTCCAGCGTCAACGGGAGATTATATTTTTGAACCTTCTAAAGAAGAAATTGTTTTGACCTTGATACCAAAATCATTAAAAACACAATTATATAAAGCTATAAGAGATTCATTTGCCTCTGAACACGGAGCGCGTATGACAGCAATGCACAAAGCAACCGACAACGCAACCGAATTAAGAAACCAATTGAAATTAACCTATAACAAAGCGCGTCAAGCTGCAATTACAAATGAGATCTTAGAGATCGTTGGTGGAGCCGAAGCATTGAAAGGATAATAAGAAATAAAATGATAAGAAAGAGTGAACATTTGTTCGCTCTTTTTTTTTGGAATGAATTTAATAGTTATTTTTGTTCAATACCTTAAACGATCTCTCATTGAGCCTTTATAAAAATCTATTTAAACAGACATTAATTTATGGATTAGCAACTGTTATTCCGAGGTTAATCAGTTTTATCCTTAACCCTCTTTATGTACTTTATCTTCCTGACAAAAGCAATATGGGTGAAGTGTCTGTGATTTTTGCCTATTTGGTTTTCTTTAATGTAGTCTTATCCTATGGAATGGAAACCTCATTTTTCAGGTTTTACAATTCGGAAGACAATAAGAAGAAGGTCGTTTCCACCTCTACAATTTCACTGTTTTGGTCGTCCCTAGGATTCTTGCTGTTAGGGTTATTATTCCGTAATACCTTATCCAGTTGGTCCGATATTAAGGTTGAATATATCACATATACGATATGGATTTTAACGCTTGATGCTTTGGCAATAATACCATTTTCAAAACTCCGCGCAGAGGGGAGACCCATAAAATATGCCATAATAAAAATTGGAAATGTTTTTATAAGTTTACTATTGACTTTATTTTTTCTGGCAATTTTACCCGAATTGGCAGCTAACAATCCCGATGGAATTTTCAGTATGATTTATTTCAGAAATTATCAAATTGGGTATATTTTTATTTCTTTCATTGTGGCAAGTTTGGCTACATTCCTAGTATTGATTCCAAATTACACCAAAATCGCATGGGACTTTGATAAAGCACTTTGGAAAAAAATGATGACTTATGGACTTCCAATTTTATTTGCAGGAATAGCTTTTGCCATTAACGAACATTTTGATAAAATTCTTTTAGACTGGATGCACGTTCCCATGTCTGAAATAGGGGCGTA
>CAMDSN010000106.1 GCA_945907225.1 Flavobacterium psychrophilum
AGAGATGTGGCTTCCCCAATAATGAAATCAGGTAAAATAGACATATTAGCATTAATCGGAAATAGCAAGTCTGCCATTGCCCTACAAGATTTACATCCAAATAAGAATCGTTTGAGATTAATTTTAGGTTTAGAAGCTAAAAATCCGGCAATTATTCTACCTGATGCCGATTTAGATTTGACCATTCAGGAATGCATTATGGGAACTTTGTCTTTTAATGGGCAACGTTGTACGGCACTTAAAATTCTTTATGTTCATGAATCAATTGCAGCTGAATTTAATAGAAGATTTACAGAAAAAGTAGATGCGCTTCCTTTTGGGAATCCATGGGAGAAAGGCGTTTTATTGACACCATTACCCGAAAAAGACAAACCCAATTACATTCAGGAATTAATAGATGACGCATTAGCCAAAGGCGCTAATGTCATAAATGCTAGAGGTGGAGAACGTTCGGATAATTATATTTTTCCTGCTGTTTTGTTTCCGATAAATAAGCAAATGCGTGTGTATGATGAAGAGCAATTTGGGCCGGTAATTCCAATTATAACTTTCAAAGACATTCAGGAGCCGTTGAATGATATGGCCGAATCGAATTACGGACAACAAGTGAGTTTGTTTGGGAAAAATATTAAAACTATTGCGCCACTAATTGATACGTTAGTTAATTTGGTATGTCGCGTAAACCTGAACAGTTCTTGTCAACGTGGTCCAGATGTTTATCCTTTTACAGGAAGAAAAGATTCCGCTGTAGGAACTCTAAGTATTCATGACGCTTTGCGTTCTTTTTCGATAAGAACATTCGTTGCATCAAAGGACAATGCGTATAATAATGCCATACTCCAAGATTTATTAAATAGCAAAGAATCAAATTTTATTAATACTGACTATATTTTATAAGCCAATCTTAGGTAGTGCATTTATTGGAATTTTGTTGACCTAAATAGCGCTATAACAAGTGGTTTTTTGTATTATTTTTGGTTGTGTATTAATCTAGAAAGTAAAAACAAGATTTATCATTTTGAAATGGCTTCTTCATAGCGTTCCGAAACTTTTTCCCAATTAATAATTTTAAAGAAATTATCAATATAATTTTTTCGCTTGTATTGATAATTTAAATAATAGGCATGTTCCCATATGTCAATATTTAGAATGGGTTTCCCCGATACAATTTGTTTTGGCATTAATGGATTGTCTTGATTTGGCGTACTAATTACTTGAAGTTTTCCATCTTTGTTAACTAACAACCATGCCCAGCCGGCCCCTTGATGTTTATTGGCTACTTCCGAGAAATCAGTTTTAAATTGGTCAAAAGAGCCAAAATCTCTTTTAATCGCTGAAGCTAAGGTATCTTTAGGTTGTCCTCCAGATAAAGGTTTTATACTGTTCCAAAACAAATTATGATTATAGTAGCCTCCCGCATTATACTTTAAATCAGAATTTTTTCCGTCACATTTTTTTAAAATGTCTTCAATACTAAGGTCTTTTAGCGATTCTTCGTCAGCTAAAATTTTATTTAAATTATTTGTATGGGTTAAGTAATGTTTGGAGTAGTGCATTTCCATAGTTAGAATGTCAATACTTGGTGAAAGCGAATTGTAATCGTAAGGTAGTTTCTCAAGTTCAAATTGCCCTTCATTTGCTTTTACATCATCCGGTTGACCAATAGTAATTTTTTCTTCAGTTGACGGAAGTGGAACTTCAACAACTTCAATTAATTTTTTCTTACTACATGATATAATCACTATAATTATAATTAGAAGTGTGAATAATTTAATAATGTTTTTCATTAGTAATAATGTAGATTGAAATTATTTAATCTCGACTTTAAATAAAAAAAGGTAATATGTTGGACTATTTTTTATTTGAAATTTCGTGAATTGATTCTATGTAGCGCTCTTTAGCTTCATCAATTGTTAAGTGGCTTATTTGAAGCCATGCATTAGTTTTAAATGCATTTCTAAGATCAAAATCTGAAGAATAATTATACTTTATTGTCCCAGAAGTCGCCTGCTTGTAATAGGCATATAAGCGCAATTGGACGTCCTGCGGGAGTTCAGATTGTGACATTTTTGAAGCAATTTCTACGGCTTCAATAAAACGAATTTCTAATTCTCTCTCATCCATTTTGTTTTATGATAAAGATGCGATGATAGTTTTATTTCCGATAGCTTTTTGTTGGAGTTTAACCTCTATTTTTGTTCCAATTGGGAAAAAAAGATCTACTCTTGAGCCAAATTTAATAAAGCCAGCATCGTCACCTTGCGACACTTGTTGGCCTTCATGGGCATAATTTACTATTCTTCTGGCCAATGCCCCTGCAATTTGGCGGTATAGAATTTCCCCAAAAAATTGATTTTCAATCACGACTGTAGTCCTTTCGTTCTCGGTACTTGCTTTTGGATGCCATGCGACCAAATATTTCCCGGGATGGTATTTACTATATTTAACTATTCCGCTGAGGGCATAACGTGTTACATGAACATTTATAGGTGACATGAAAATGGAAATCTGTAGTCTTTTGTCTTTAAAGTATTCTTCTTCAAAAACTTCTTCAATAACCACAACTTTCCCATCAACAGGTGCAAGTATCACTGAATTGTTGACACTTATGGTCCTGTCTGGGTTTCTAAAAAATTGTAGAATTAAAATTAACAGGAGTAATGTTGAAATTTGAATCGACTTTACCAACCAAGCTATAGCGCACAATTCGGGTGCTAAAAGAGTGATCACTACTGTTAGTGTAGTAGCAATTAAGATAATTTTTCCGCCTTCTTTATGAAACATGATTTAATATTTTATAAAATAAATAAACAAATGGTGCCACAAATATAATACTATCTAAGCGATCTAATACCCCTCCATGGCCAGGCATTATTTTTCCGCTGTCCTTAACACCTGCTATTCTTTTAAATTTTGATTCAATTAAGTCCCCCAAAGTACTAAAAACACTTATAATTATGGCGGTTACAGTCCAAATAAATAATAACTTGTCTTGATAATTGACTTTAGGACTCAAATAATATCTTGAAATTAATACCGCAGCAATTATTGAAAAAAAGAACCCGCCAATAAAACCTTCAACTGTTTTTTTTGGTGACACACTCTCAAATAATTTATGCTTCCCAATAGTCTTACCAACAAGATAAGCAAATGTATCATTTGTCCATATTATAATAAATATACTGATTATAATTTTTGGGTTGTAATCACTTTCCCCAAACGGAACTTTCGCAATAAATATAAAAGGTAATGTGGCGTATCCCAAGACAAAAATATATTTTGATAATTGGCTAATAGTTGACTTTGAATTAAATAAAAGAAAAACACATTTTACAGAGACTAATAGCGTGATTATTAAAAGATAAAGATCAATTTTTGTAATATATTGACCGACTACTAAAAAATAGGCACTGCAACCAAAGAGTAAAGGTAAATAAATATTCAGTTTCGTCAATTGACAAAATTCATAAATAGCAATTAGCATAAATATACCAAAAAGTATAAAAAAACTAGTTTTAGTATGTGTAGCGGTTAAGAGTAAAGTGACATAAACAACACCAGATAAAAACCTCTTGAGCGTTTCATTCATTTTATAAGTCTTCTAAAAGCAAAAGGTACATATTCTTGGGGACACTTCCGTAATGAAGAAAATCCTCTTCTTTTACTTTTTCAAAATATTTAATTGTAGTAATGTTCGTAGGGTAATTTTTTTGATAATTTTTCTTTATTCCACGAAGACCATCACCCATAGCTTCTATAATTTGGCTGGTTTTTGCCAAAATGATAATATTACTTGGTAAATCGTTTGGCCTGTTTTGCTTAATTTGATTTGATGAAAATAATACGGATCCGTCATCTGCAATAAGGTTTTCGCAACTTGCAAATAAAAATTTTGGATTAGAAGGATTTTGGTACTTTAATTTATTCTCGTCTAACATACTAAATAAGTTTAGCTCATAGCATAAAGCCTCACATTCAAACCAATCATTTTCTTCTAGAATGTTTAAAAATTGTTCTTTAACTTCATCTAAACTTTCACAGTACAAAAACTTTCCACCATTTTTTTTAAAATTATAAGTAAACTTCTCATCTACTGGGAGTAGTGATAAATTTGCTGGTTTATTGTTTAAATCATTCTGACTTTCCTCGTCAGACGAATCATTCCCTGTGCCGAAAAATTTTTTGAAAAGACTCATGCTTGAAAAGATATGTTCAATTTAATATGAAATCCTTCAAAGATAAAAAAATCTCAATTCAAAAACAGATTTTGAATTAAGATTTTAAAAAAATGTTAAAAAAAACGATATTTTGTTATGATTCGTTTTCTAATTGAACTTTCTCAAAAGGTCTTTTTCCAAAAATCGTCTCTAAGTCATCTTTAAAAATAACTTCTTTTTCAATAAGTATAGCTGCTAATTGTTCTAGTTTATCTTTATTGTCTTCAAGAATTTTAATAGCTCTTTTATATTCGTTTTCAATAAGATTTGATATTTCTTTATCAATTATTTGAGCCGTATCTTCAGAATAGGGTTTTGAGAGTGTATATTCACTTTGCCCAGTTGAATCATAATACGTTATATTTCCTAATTTATCATTAAGTCCATAAATTGTAACCATTGCTCTAGCTTGACGAGTTACTTTTTCTAGATCGCTTAATGCCCCGGTAGAAATTTTATTAAAAACAACTTTTTCAGCTGCTCTTCCACCCATTGTAGCACACATTTCATCAAGCATTTGTTCAGTTCTTACTATGAGTCTCTCTTCAGGTAAATACCATGCTGCACCTAAACTTTGTCCTCTAGGTACAATTGTGACTTTAATAAGTGGGGCTGCATGTTCTAGCATCCAACTAACAGTTGCATGGCCAGCTTCGTGTACTGCAATTGCATGTTTTTCTTCAGGTGTAACTATTTTATTTTTCTTTTCTAACCCACCAACAATTCGATCAACTGCATCTAAGAAATCTTGTTTATCGACAGCTGATTTATCATTTCTAGCTGCAATTAACGCAGCTTCGTTACATACATTGGCTATATCAGCACCCGAAAATCCTGGTGTTTGCTTGGCTAAAAAATCGGTATCTAATCCATCTGCTTTTTTCAGTGGTGCAAGATGCACCTCAAAAATTTCTTTTCTTTCTCTAACGTCTGGTAGGTCGACATAAATTTGCCTATCAAATCGTCCAGCACGAAGGAGTGCTTTATCTAAAACATCGGCTCTGTTTGTTGCCGCTATAACTATTACGTTAGTATTAGTGCCAAATCCATCCATTTCCGTTAAAAGCTGATTCAATGTATTTTCACGTTCGTCATTTCCTCCCGACATATTATTTTTACCTCTTGCTCTACCAACAGCGTCAATTTCGTCAATAAATATTATTGATGGCGATTTTTCTTTGGCTTGCTTGAATAAATCTCTAACTCGAGAAGCTCCAACACCAACAAACATCTCAACAAAATCAGACCCAGATAAAGAGAAGAATGGTACTTTTGCTTCACCTGCAACAGCTTTTGCTAGTAAAGTTTTTCCGGTTCCGGGTGGTCCGACTAAAAGTGCTCCTTTTGGAATTTTTCCTCCCAAAATAGTATATTTCTCAGGAGTCTTCAGGAATTCAACAATTTCTTGAATTTCTTCTTTTGCGCCTTCCAAGCCAGCAACATCTTTGAAAGTAGTTTTAACCTCATTTTTTTCATCAAAAAGTTTGGCTTTCGATTTTCCAATATTAAATAGCTGTCCACCTCCGCCAGCACCTCCACCAGACATTCTTCGCATTATTAATACCCAAAGCCCAATAATTATAATGAAGGGTAATAATGTTATTAAAAGTTCTGACCAATTACTCTTTGGTTTAAAATCAAAATCTTTTAATTTTCCTTCTTTTTTTGCTTTTTCAACATTATTTTGAAAAACTTCATCGTTTCC
>CAMDSN010000107.1 GCA_945907225.1 Flavobacterium psychrophilum
ATAATCCTGAACGAAAGCCTTACATCTTAATTCCAGTAAATACATCTCCCGATTTTGTTTTGAGATTAAGTTGTGCTCCATCGCTTTATCATTCTTAGCATAAAACCCAATCGCTTTCTTACCATCAAACGTACAGATATAATTTCCACTCATAAATTGATACCTATTTGAACCATATTTTATAACGAAAGGAGCTACTTTTTTATCACTTATCAAACTTCTGCCCCAACTTCTAAATGGTTTTTGATAGCCAATCATATCTAAAAGTGTTGGATAAATATCTATTTGTTGTGCCCAATCTGAATTCACCCCAACATATTTATGATCGGGGGAGTAAAATAAAATTGGAACCGTATTCCTGTTAAACTCCTTCTCATATTCATCGTAGGCAATCGTATTACCATGATCAGCAACCAAAACAAAAATAGTATTCTTGAACCAAGATTCATTTTTAGCGGAATTAAAAAATTCTTTTAGTGCGTGATCAGTATATCCAATGCACTCATTTATATTTACTTTTCCCTTCGGGAATCTTCCTTTATATTTTTCCGGAACTTTATAAGGCTCATGTGACGAAACCGAAAATAATGTTGCCATAAATGGTTGCTTCTTTTTAGATAAAGTAGCATTGAAAAACTGAAAAAAAGGCTCATCCCAAATACCCCACACACCATCAAAATCAGCATCATTGTTATACTCGGTCTTTCCATAATAATGATTATATCCTAATATATTACCAAAGCCTAAAAACCCCATCGATCCATTCGGTGCTCCATGAAAAAAAGAGGTGTCATATCCTTCACTTTCGAGTGTAGAAACCAATGACTCAATTTTTTGTTTAGCATAAGGCGAAGACGTAAATGCGGTTTGAAATGAGGGTACGCCAGCAATAACAGAAGACATTCCATGAATTGATTTCCAACCATTAGCATATGCATTAGTAAAAATCAAACTATGTTGGGCAAGTGAATCAACAAATGGAGTATATCCCTCGTAATTTTTTATTTTAATATCTCTATTAAACGCTCCATTATATTCTCTTGCAAAACTTTCAAGAATAAAAATAACAATATTAGGTTTTGTTAACGAGTTATTTTTGTATGTTTTTATTGGCACTAGTAAGCTATCTACTTGATTTACAGAAACCAAATTCACCTTTTTAAAAGTGTTTGATCCTAAGGTTCTTATAATTGAAAATGGCGTATTTAAAACTATATCAGCTTGAGAAATAGTAGTAACATATTTACTTGCATCCATTATATTAATAGGCCTTGTGCTCTTCTTAAAATCTCCCCGGATTCCACCAATAGAGATTGTAGTAACTAGTAAAAAACCTAAAATAGAAGTAAAGAAATAGTTGAATGTTGGTTTTTCTTTTATAGGGTTTACTTTTACTTGTTTATAAATTACTATCCATAAAATTGAAATAATAATAAATAGTAAAAACACATGCCAATAATTAACTAAAAAATTAAAAAACAAAAGCATTTTATTACTCTCATTTTCAAGTGTATCCAATGATGCAATTGTGCTTCTGCTAAAAGTATAACGGTAGTAGATAAAATCTATAAAATTTGTTGAATATGCAATTAGATTTGGAATAAAATAGAGATAAAATAAAACTTTTTGGTATGTCAAGCTTGTATTGTTTATAACTGGAATTATTGACCCTAAAATAAATAATCCGTTACAATACAATATAGTTGTAGTATCAAATGCAAGTCCGTGATAACACAACTTCATAAGATCTGAGAAAGAATCAACCTCTAATAGCGAACTATTGTAAGCATAAAATAACAACCTAACTATCGAATAAAAAACATATGCTAAAGCGATTCGATACAGTAAAACTTTGTATTCATTTAAACGCAAGAAATAATTCATAATAATTATAAGTAAGCTACAAATTTAGATATTTTGTGTGTTTAAATTTTAAATTTAAATTTAAATTGTGAATCAAAGTAATATTAATTAATTTGCGGTAAATTAATAAACTGATGACATCTATTTCAAGACTTTTCGATTTTCCTTACTACCAACTCGAAAAAAACAACATTTCAAATTGTCTTGTAACAAAAAATAATGGCGTTTGGATTGCTACTTCCACTAAAGAATATTTAGAAAAAGCAAACACTATTTCTAGAGCATTAGTTAGACTAGATGTCAATAAAAATGACAAAATTGCCATTATCTCATCCAGTAACAGAACCGAGTGGAATATAATGGATATTGGCGTTTTACAAATAGGGGCGCAAAATGTACCTATTTATCCCACGATATCTGAAGTAGATTATGAATATATATTAAATCATAGCGAGGCTACTTTTTGTTTCGTTTCGGATGCTGATATTCTAGAAAAAATAAACCTTATCAAGAATAACTTAAAATACCTCAAAGAAGTATATTCTTTTGACCCTTTAACGGACTGTAAAAACTGGGAAGAATTACTAGAATTGGGAAAAGACGAAAGTAATCAAGATGTAGTCGAGGATAGAAAAAAAAATGTAAAACCAGAAGAATTAGCGACGATTATTTACACATCTGGCACAACAGGAAAACCAAAAGGTGTGTTGCTTTCCCACAATAATATTGTATCTAATGTTTTAGATAGCGCTAGCCGTATTCCTTTTGAAGAGGGAACAAGTGTTGCCTTAAGTTTTTTACCTATTTGCCATATTTTTGAAAGAGTGATCTTGTATATTTATCAATACTATTCCGTTTCTATATATTTTGCCGAATCCATTGAAAAAGTGTCTGACAATATTAAAGAAGTAAGACCTACAGTTTTTACAGTTGTTCCTCGACTTCTTGAAAAAGTATATGATAAAATTTATGCAAAAGGTTCAGAATTGAAAGGAATAAAAAAGATCCTTTTCTTTTGGGCAGTAAAACTTGGATTGCGCTATGAGCCTTATTTAGCAAATGGTTGGTGGTATGAATTCCAATTAAAAATTGCCCGTAAATTAATTTTTAGTAAATGGAGAGAAGGCCTTGGAGGTAACCTAACTGTTATGGTGTCTGGAAGCGCAGCTTTACAAGCCCGATTAGCAAGAATATTTGCTGCTGCTGAAATGCCAGTAATGGAGGGCTATGGCCTAACAGAAACCTCACCAGTAATTTCGGTTTCAGACGTTAGAAACAAAGGGTTCAAAATTGGAACTGTTGGCAAAATTATTACAAATGTAGATGTGAAAATTGCAAATGACGGTGAAATATTATGTAAGGGCTCAAATGTGATGATGGGCTATTATAAAGATGAAAATTTAACAAATGAAGTTATCATAGATGGTTATTTTCATACGGGAGATATTGGAGAAATAGATAGCGAAGGTTTTCTAAAAATTACGGATCGAAAAAAAGAAATGTTCAAAACTTCAGGCGGAAAATACATTGCTCCACAATTAATTGAAAGTGCCATGAAGCAATCAAATTTTATAGAACAAATAATGGTTATTGGTGATGGTGAAAAAATGCCAGCTGCTTTCATTCAGCCTAATTTTGATTTTGTAAAAGAATGGGCAAAAAGACATCAATTATCAATTGGAGAATCCAATCATGAAATTTGCAACAACAAAGAAATAAAAAATAGAATCCAAAACGAAATTGAAATGATCAATGAAAAATTTGGAAATTGGGAAAAAATAAAAAGATTTGAATTAACTCCCTTCGTATGGTCCATTGCTGGTGGTGAACTTACTCCCACACTTAAATTAAAAAGAAAAATGGTAATGGAAAAATACAAAGATCTTTATTATAAAATTTATCCCTAAATAAATACTTCAATTTAACGAAAGAACACTACGGATTTTGAATTTTAGATAAATCAAGATTAAATTATGTGCTCTCATTTCCCTACCACAATCCTTTTTTGTTTTCATATTTAAAAAAATATTTAAAATATACTATGCGCGCATAATATTTTTCATATATTTGACTTTATAATTTTGATCACAAATGAAAGATAAAACAATTGATTACATCCTCAGAACCACCTGGCAAGCAGTTGCAAGAATGTATAATGAAGAGGCTTCAAAATTTGATGGATCAATGGCAATTGGTTTCACGCTCTTAAGTATTGACAAAGAAGAAGGTACTCCATCCACATCGATTAGCAATAGAATGGGAATGGAAGCAACTAGTCTAACACGTACACTAAAAACGCTGGAAGAAAAAGGATTAATAATTAGACAAAAAAATCCAAATGATGGTCGTGGCGTGCTAATTATCCTTACAGATTTAGGTAAACAAATGAGAGAACAATCAAAAATTTCAGTTTTAAAATTTAACGAAGTTGTAAAAAAGAATATAACTGAAGAAAAACTATTGCATTTTATTGAAGTAGCTGACACTATCAATGAACTGATTTCAGAAAAGAAAGTATTTAATAATTACTCTAAATAGAAATTCCAAAAATGAAACGAACAATTAAAAAAGTAGCAGTGATCGGCTCAGGAATTATGGGCTCTGGAATAGCTTGCCATTTTGCTAATATTGGAATACAAGTTTTACTTTTAGATGTCGTTCCAAAAGAACTTTCAAAAATTGAAATTGAAAAAGGGCTCTCGTTAGATCATAAAATTGTACGAAATAGAATTGTAAATGAACATTTAGCCAATGCTCTTAAATCCAATCCATCACCAATTTATAGCAAAGCATTCGCAAGTAGAATTACTACTGGAAATATTACAGATGATATTTCAAAAATCAACACCTGTGATTGGATTATTGAAGTTGTTGTTGAACAATTAATTGTCAAAAAACAAGTCTTTGAACAAATTGATGCCTTTAGAAAGCTAGGTACACTAGTGTCATCAAACACATCTGGAATACCAATTAAATTTATGAATGAAGGAAGAAGTGAAGATTTTCAAAAACACTTTTGCGGAACACATTTCTTCAATCCAGCGCGTTATTTAAAATTATTTGAGATCATTCCGGGTCCAAACACTTCGGCTGAAGTACTAAAATTCCTTGAAGAATATGGCTCAAAATATTTAGGAAAATCATCAATTATTACTAAAGATACCCCAGCATTCATTGGAAACAGAATTGGAATATTCGGAATTCAAAGTCTTTTCCATTTGGTAGAACAAATGGGACTAACCATTGAAGAAGTTGACAAACTAACTGGTCCTGTGATTGGAAGACCTAAATCGGCAACATTTAGAACAGTAGATCTAGTGGGCCTTGACACGCTTGTGCATGTGGCAAACGGATTATATGATGGCTGCCCCAACGACGAAGCTCATGAACTATTTAAACTTCCTAGTTTCATAAAAAAAATGATAGAAAATAATTGGCTTGGAAGTAAAACTAGTCAAGGATTTTATAAAAAAGTTGATAAAGAAATTTTAAGTTTAGACTTAAATACTTTTGAATATCGGGCAACAAAAAAAACTTCTTTTGCAACACTAGAATTAACAAAATCTATAGAAAAACCTATTGATCGTTTCGTTGTTTTAATTAACGGAAAAGATAAAGCTGGAGAGTTTTATAGAAAAAACTTTACGGCAATGTTTTCCTATTGCGCCAACCGAATTCCAGAAATTTCAGAGGAATTTTACAAAATAGATGATGCTATGAAAGCAGGTTTTGGATGGGAAAATGGACCATTTGAAATCTGGGATGCAATTGGAGTTCAAAAGGGAATTGAATTAATGAATAATGAAGGCTACAGTACTCCAAATTGGGTTTCTGACATGCTAGAAATGGGTAATTCTAACTTTTATTCCATTAAAGATGGTATTACATATTACTATGATATCACAAAAAAATCGCAAACTAAAATTCCGGGAAAAGACAGTTTTATCATTCTAAACAACATTCGAGAAAGTAAGAAAGTTTGGAATAATAGCGGTGTTGTAATTCACGATTTAGGTGACGGAATATTAAACTTAGAATTTCAGTCAAAAATG
>CAMDSN010000108.1 GCA_945907225.1 Flavobacterium psychrophilum
TCAAATATGATTAAAACTATAGCTTTTGAAAACAATTGTGGTTTTTGGGATTGGTATATTGTGTCAGGGGGTGCAAAATCTATGGCAGCATGGCAAATGAGTAAATTAGCAATGACTGACGGGATTCATCTAAACGCCAAAGGAGCACAATTAAAAGGGACTTTACTAGTTGAAGCACTAATTAACACTAATCAATGTTTAAACGAAGCTTCTGAGATAGATGAATTAATGTATGAGACTCACAAATAATATTCTATAACCTACTAATTTAAATTTTTATGAAAAAACTCATTATCATTTTTTGCTTTTGCTCTTTCTTTCAATTTTCTTTTGCTCAAAAATCAAGCTCGGGCATGTGTAAAGTTGATGTAGAAGATATCACAAATGTTGCCAGTTTTGGTTACCTAATTGGCTATACAGTTAAATTTAAAAATAATTCAAAAAGCACTGTTGATGGAATTTGGTGGACTAGTTATTATTATGATAACTCTGGCGATTTAATGAAGTACGAATCAGATTCATTTAATTCATCAGGACTTATAAAGCCCATCCCATCTGGATCAAATAAGTCAATTGTAAGATCGCCGAGGGTAAAAGGGGCCTCTAAAGTTGTTGTGAAAATCACAAAAATTCATTTTTCCGATGGGAAAACGTGTAAGTGATATTATAAAAGAAGAATTGAAGGATTTTGTTTGAATATTGGATTAGTCCAAATAATAAATATATCCAAAATTTAACCAAACATTCCAGTCGTTTGCTTTGTTTTCTGGCACTTCTGGGTTTAGTCCATCAACCCAATTTGAGTAGTAATATTGCCATCTTAAATCTACCATCAAATCAGATACATCATTTAATCTGTATCGTGAACCTAAACTAGAAACAATAGACCAAGTAGTTCCCCCTTGATTAGTTGTGGCACCAAGATATTTAACTGGAGTAGTAGCCGGAATATTAATTTGGCCAAGTTTTGACCATGCCCTAGGATTATAAAAACTAAACTGACCTCCCAAACTAATAAAAGGCGCAAAAGATCCCTTTGTTGCTGTAAATTCTCTAATACTTAGAGGGAAAAATTCCAATTGCATTCCTACATTAGTTACAGCCGTACTGCCTCTCATGGCTCTTAATTGAGTTGCTAACAAACCAGTCCTTCCTGGCTCAACCCATTTACCATAATGCTTCAAGTCCGTTTTATTATATGATAATTCACTTCTTAACTTAAAGTGGTCATTAAAATAGGTTTCTGGGGTGTAACAGTTACAATCGGCTCTGTATGAGAAGTTTAGGTAGTGTACAATTCCAATACCATAACCCACATTTCCCATATTGGTTGAAATATCACCACGAATTCCATAATCAGATTGAAACGCTACTGGCCCTGCAATAGCACCAATCTCATGTGAAAAACCAAATTGAGCAGAAATATTATTTGACCATCCAAACAATAAAAGAAGTATAGTAATAAATTTACACTGTATTTGCATACTAATTAATTCAAATCTCGACAAATATATAAAAACATCAATCACTTATAAAATAAAATAAAAAATACTTAATTAAATTTTAAATTGCTCTAACTAAAAATGGAATTAACTTTATTTTTGTAAAAACAAATAAACAAGAATTTAGAAAAAATAAAGTACAATTTTTTTAATAAAATGTATATTTGTGCGATTTTACGAAATCGATTTCTTATAAACTGTAATTTTAAATTTTATGGCGCAGAATATTAATTCATTTATGGAATTGGTTGCAAAAAGAAATGGTCACGAACCAGAGTTTATGCAAGCAGTTATGGAAGTTGCGGAAACAGTAATTCCGTTTATTGAACAAAATAAAAAATACCAAAACAAAATGCTTTTGGAACGAATGGTTGAACCTGAGAGAGTAATTATGTTCCGCGTTAGTTGGATAGATGATTCCGGGAATACCCAAGTAAATCGAGGGTACAGAATTCAAATGAATTCTGCAATTGGCCCTTACAAAGGAGGAATACGATTTCATCCTTCTGTAAACTTGAGCATATTGAAATTTCTTGCTTTTGAACAAACCTTTAAAAATAGTTTAACTACTCTTCCAATGGGTGGCGGAAAAGGAGGGGCTGATTTTGATCCAAAAGGGAAGTCCGACATTGAGATTATGAAATTTTGCCAAGCTTTTATGACCGAGTTAGCAAAACACATAGGAGCTGATACAGACGTACCAGCAGGAGACATAGGTGTTGGCGGCAGAGAAGTTGGCTATATGTTTGGACAGTACAAAAGATTGAGAAATGAATTTACTGGGGTATTAACAGGTAAAGGAATCACTTTTGGGGGTTCCCTTATTCGTCCCGAAGCGACAGGTTATGGCGATGTGTATTTTGCACAAAACATGTTGGCTACCAAAGGTCAAAGTTTCAACGGTAAAATCGTAGTAGTATCTGGTTCCGGAAATGTTGCCCAATACGCAATTCAAAAAGCAACAGAACTAGGAGGAAAAGTTGTTACAGCTTCTGATTCTTCAGGTTATATTTATGATTCAGAAGGGATAAATGCTGAAAAATTAGCCTACATCATGGAAATTAAAAATGTTAATTATGGCCGAATTTCCGATTATTTAGTAAAATATCCTTCAGCAAAGTTTATTTCTGGAAAGCGCCCGTGGGATGTAAAATGTGATATTGCATTGCCTTGCGCAACTCAAAATGAGTTGAATGGAGAAGAGGCAAAAACACTCATAGCCAACGGTTGTATTTGCGTGGCAGAAGGGGCTAATATGCCATCAACACCCGAAGCGGTAATTGAATTTCTAAAGGCAAAAATTTTATTTGCTCCAGGGAAAGCATCAAATGCAGGCGGTGTAGCAACATCTGGACTTGAAATGTCTCAAAACTCATTGCGTTTAAGTTGGACCTCTGAAGAAGTTGACAATCGTTTAAAGGGGATTATGTCAAATATTCATGAAGCATGCGTAAAATATGGCACAGATGAATCTGGTTATACGGATTATGTTAAAGGCGCAAATATTGCTGGATTTGTTAAAGTTGCCGACGCAATGTTAGCTCAAGGGATTGTATAATTTCTTTCAAAAAAAATCAAAGCTCATTAAAATGCCATCTTTTTGATGGCATTTTTTATTCTAAAACAACTATTAGATACGCTTCTCGTTTTACTATATTTGTGGATAAATAATTTTGTGATGAAAACCATCTTTTTTTTTGGATTCTGTCTTCTATTTCAATTTTCATTTTCTCAACCCTATCAAAATTGGGAGGGGTACTTTTCTTATAATCAAATTAAAGATATTTCTGAATCGAATTCAAAAATTTATGCAGCTGCAGAAAATGCAATTTTTACAAAAGACTTTAGCTCAAACAATATCAATACTATAAATACTATAAATGGCCTTTCTGGTCAAACTATTTCCGCTTTGTATCATAGTGATTCTTTTAATAAAACTATTGTTGGGTATGAGGATGGATTGCTAATTGTGATTAATGAAAGTGACGGGAGTATGCTAAATGTGGTTGATATTCTTAATAAAAATTTACCCGCAAACATTAAAAGAGTTAATCATTTTATGGAATCTGCCGGAGTTGTCTATATTTCATGTGATTTTGGAATTGTGCAATATAAGTTGGCCACCTCAGAATTTGGAGACACCTATTTTATTGGGCCATCAGGTCAAGAAACTAAAGTATATCAAACGGCTATTTTTAACGGTAGTATTTATGCAGTTACGCAATCTTTCGGCATAAGAAAAGCGGAGCTAAATAACCAAAATTTGAATGATTTTTCACAATGGCAAGTTTTTGATAGCGGCTTTTGGACCGGATTGGTAGTTTACAATAATCAGTTAATCGGATTGAATAATAACACAAAAGTATATAAATATAATAGCACTTCTTTTGAAGAAATTTTATCAATTGGGCAGCCAGGACTCGACATTAGAGCCACCTCAAATTACTTAGTTATTACATCAAAAAACAAAGTTTTTATTTATAACAGTTCGTTAATTCAACTCATTCAAATACAAAATTCGCAAGTAACATCAATTCCGGTTACATTTTCTAGCGGATCAGTGATTAATGAAACTATTTATATTGGAACAAATGAAAATGGTATTGTTTCTTCTCCAATTAATAGCCCAACTAGTTTTCAATTTATAATGCCTGCAGGCCCTTCGCGGAATAATATTTTTTCTATAAATAGTTCAACGTCAAATTTATGGGCTGTATATGGGGGATATGATATATTTTACAATCCCTATACTTTTTTGCCAACAGGAATAGGGGAATTTGGAATAAGTAAATTTAATCCAACCGAGGGGTGGCTTACTATTCCATATTCAGATGTTTTAAACGCAAATGCTTTAGTCAGTATTGCAGTAAATCCGAAAGACGAATCTCAACTTTTTTTTGCCTCTTATTTTAGTGGATTACTTAAAATGGAGAATGATATTCCAACCACTTTATTTACAGCAAACAACAGTGGACTGGAAGGGGGATTGGGAAGTTGTAGAATAAATAGTACTGCATTTGATAATTCAGGAAACTTATGGCTAACGAATAGTAGAATAAAAAATGGGTTAAAAGTATTAAAAACCAATGGTCAATGGCAATCTTATAACATGGAAACTATTTTAACAGATTTCGCAAGTAATGATTTTTGTAAAATTGCAATTGATAAAAATGGAACAAAATGGATGGCTAGCTATAAAAACGGGGTAGTTGCTTTTAATGAAAACACAAATGTTTTTAAAAAAATCACAGAAGGATCAGATTCTGGGAATCTCCCATCAATTGATGTTAGAGCAATTGCTATAGATAATAGAAATCAAGTTTGGATTGGGACAAATAAAGGCTTACGTGTGCTATCAAGCACAGGGAGTTATAATAATGATGGACAAATGAAAGCTAACCCAATAATAATTCTCGAAGATGGCTTAGCACAAGAACTTTTATACGAACAATTTATTACCGATATAGCTGTAAATGGTTCTAACCAAAAATGGATAGGAACAGCTGATTCTGGGGTTTTTCTTTTTTCACCAAATGGACAAGAGACACTCTATCATTTTACAAAAGACAATTCCCCTTTGCCAAGTAACGTAGTAAATGATATAGATATTAATCCAGTTTCTGGAGAAGTATTTATTTGTACAAACAAAGGAATGGTTTCTTTTAAGGGAACTTCTACCAAACCAGCCGATAATTTAAATGCTGTTTATGTTTATCCAAATCCTGTTCGCCCTGAATTTAATGGCACTGTCAAAATTTCCGGATTAATTGCTCGTGCAAATGTGAAAATAACAGACATAGAAGGAAATTTGGTTTACGAAACTACTTCTGAAGGGGGAACTATTGAATGGGATACCACCGCTTTTGGAAAATATAAAGTGGCTTCCGGAGTTTATATGATTTTTATTGCAGCCGAAGACGCTATCGAAACAACAGTAAAAAAAGTGATGATTATCCGATAATGCAAGTCAAAACGAAAGCTATTGTAATTTCTTCACTTAAATATCAGGAGAAAAGTTTGATTGTTAAATGTTTAACACACTCAGACGGGTTAAAAAGTTATTTCGTGCCAAACGCATTTTCAACAAAAAAAGGGAATCAGAAAATTGCCTATTTTCAACCATTATCAATTCTTGAAATTGAGGCGTCTCACAAAAATAAAGGAAGTTTAGAGCATTTTAAAGAAATAAAATTAGCTCATGCATATAAGAATATACCTAACGATATAATTAAAAGCACGATAGTATTATTTCTTTCCGAAATCCTTCATTATAGTATTCACGAAGAAGAAAAAAATGAAAGTTTATTTGATTTTTTAGAGTCGGCTTTGCTTTGGCTTGATGCTCACGATGAAACAACAAATTTTCATTTAATCTTAATGCTTGAAATGACCAAGTTTTTTGGCTTTTA
>CAMDSN010000109.1 GCA_945907225.1 Flavobacterium psychrophilum
GTTTCATCAGTTCTAACTGTTGCGTTATCTGTATTTGTATCCTTTATGTTTGCAATATTTTCATCTAGATTTGATGAAAAATTTCCGTCAATTGTTAATTTGTGACCTTCTTTTTTAAATTTCTTTGTAAAATTTGTTGTGAATTCAATATTAGAACTTGTGCTATTTTCAAGATTAATTCTATTTCTAGTGTAATCATAATTGAATCCAACATCGTAATATTTTTGTAATACATTATCTATATTAGTTCCATAACTATCTCTATAGTTCACAATGTTCGTCCAAGTTGTTGTTTCATTAAACATCCAATCTATTCCGAATGTCCCATTATAGGCTTTACTCATTCTTTGATTATCACGAGTTTCATTCATAAAATCTCGTGTAGTATTATCATTAGGATTTAAATATCTGGAATTAGTAATTGCATTTCCTGGATTATTTCTATAATTTAATCCCTGTGTTGTGAATATATTGAAATGTTTTGTTTTGTAATTAATTGTCCCAGTTAAGCCATAGGTTTCTGGATAAGCAGTATTTGCAATAAAAGAACCATTGAAGCCCTGGTTTTTACCTTTTTTAAGAATAATATTTAATAAACCGCCACCACCTTCTGCATCATAACGCGCTGATGGATTAGTAATTACTTCAACCCTATCAATAGCATCAGCTGGAATGAGTCGCAATGCTTCAGCTATATTTATTGCGTTTGAAGGCCTCCCGTCAATTAATACTTTAACATTTTCATTTCCACGTAGGCTTATATTTCCCTCTATGTCTACGGTTACAGATGGAATATTATCTAAAATATCACTTACTGTACCTCCTTTAACCATTAAATCCTTTCCAACATTATATACTTTCTTATCTAGTTTTATCTCAACGGTTGTTCGTTCTGCTCTAATAGTTACTTCTTCCAATTGGTTAAAATCTTCTTCTAAGTTTATTGTGCCAAAATTAGTGTTTGTTAAAATTTCTCTCTGATTAATTATAAAGGGTTTAAAAGAAATAAACTCAAACAAAATGTCATAAATTCCTGGCTCAATTTCTATTGAAAAATCGCCATTACTGTCAGAAATCCCACCAAATATTTGCTTAGGATTTGTGCTATTTTTAAAAGTAACTGTGGCATATTCAAGAGGAGTTTTATTATTTTTTTCAATTATTTTTCCTGAAATAATAATTTTACTCGTGACTGATTTTTGTTGGCTGTAGTATATTGACGGAGTTAGTATAATTAAAGTTAACAGAAAGCCAAATAAGTTTTTCATGTGAATTTTTCAAATTGACTGCAAATTTACATTTTACTTTTACATGACTGTTTAAATTTAAATTAATTTTAGCTGTAGGGTTAATGTTTTAAAAACTAATTGTAATTGTTGAAAAATGACTTAAATTGTGCTCTTTAATTATCAACTATATGAAATTTATAGAACAGTTACCTAAGCCAAACCAATCTAGACTATTATTATATTTACCGTTTCCATTACTTGTTTTATTTATTATTGTTTCTAACGCTTTAATTCCCTCACAAGACTTGGATGTTAATCAATTTATTAAAGACCAAATTGAGCGTAAAGGGTCGAATCAGTTTTTAGTTGAAAATTTAATTCCGTTTGTTATTTTTTTGTTTTTACTGCTAATTTGGGTAAAATTCGGACACAAGCAAACCATCATTTCATTAACAACTGCTAGAAAAAAAATAGATTGGAATCGTATTTTTTTTTCTTTTTCTATTTGGGGACTTTTTACTTTAGTAACTGTTTTAATTGGGCATTTCCTTCATCCTCAATTTTTTGTTTTGAATTTCAATCCCATTCCGTTTTTAATTTTATTTTGTATTTCTGTAGTTTTTATTCCTATACAAACTAGTTGTGAAGAGTATTTTTTTAGGGGGTATTTGATGCAGGGAATTGGTTTAGTTACAAAACGAAGAATTTACCCCTTTTTAATCACTGCATTTATGTTTGGTATTATACATATAGGCAATCCAGAGGTAGAAAAAATGGGAGGGATAATTATGATTTATTATATTGGAACAGGCATCTTTTTAGGGATTTTAACTCTAATGGATGATGGACTCGAATTAGCTTTGGGATTTCATGCAGCAAACAACTTAATTGGGGCTTTGCTATTAACCTCGGATTGGTCTGCTTTTCAAACAGATTCAATTTTTATAGCCAAATCAGCCCCATCGGTAGTTTTTGATGTTTTATTTCCGGTATTTATTTTTTTTCCTATATTAATTTTCATTTTCAGTAAAAAATATAAATGGTCTAATTGGAAAGAAAAACTTACTGGTAAAATTTATTTTGTTGAAACCCACTAACCAGATATTATGAAACTGAGTAACAAGCCTACTTATAAAAATGTACATAATCAATTTAAGTTAAACGGATTTCATCTCGATAAAGACGATTTATGTAGAGTAGCATATAGTTTTATAAAGGAAGGCGAGCCTTTTGAGAAGCCTGTTGGCAATTTTATTTTGGATTGGTTTGATGATGCAACCCATATTAAAATTGAAACATCGGGAACAACAGGGGAGCCAAAAACGATAACAATAGCGAAACAAGCAATGGTTGATTCAGCCCTGGCTTCAGGTGATTTTTTTGAATTAAAGCCAGGTGATAAAGTTTTACATTGCTTGCCTGTTAAATTTATTGCCGGAAAAATGATGCTTGTAAGGGCATTTATTCTTGGTTTTGATTTGGTATTTGTTTCGCCTAATTCGCATCCATTATTAAATAACGACATTGATTTTGATTTTGCTGCAATGGTTCCGCTTCAAGCTCAAAATTCAATTGCAGCGTTAAAATATGTCAAAAAAATAATTATTGGGGGTGCTTCAATAAATGATGAATTAAAAAGACAATTATTAAAAACACCAACCCTTGTTTTTGAGACCTATGGAATGACTGAAACCATTTCGCATATTGCTGCCAAAAAATTAAGTGAAAAGGCTTTTACCGTCTTACCCAATATTATAATAACAGTAGACAATAGAAATTGTTTAATTATTTCTGCACCAAGAATAGGAACTCAACCAATTAAAACAAATGATATTGTAACTTTGGTCAATGAAAATCAGTTTATCTTTTTGGGGAGAATAGATACTGTAATAAATAGTGGTGGTATTAAGTTATTTCCTGAGCAAATTGAAAAAAAAATAGCAAGTAAAATTGACTCCCCGTTTTTTATTACTTCCAAACTTGATAAGGAATTTGGTGAAAGAGTAGTTTTAGTTATTGAAGGACCTGAAAAAGCAATTGACAATTCGATATTTGTTGATTTAGAAAAATATGAAGTACCAAAAGAAATTGTTTTTGTGACTCAGTTTAAACTAACACCAACAGGAAAAATAATTAGGAAAAATACTTTTATTTAATTCAAACTGATTTTAATAAAAGTTCTAAAGCCAATTGGAGTCTATATAGAAATCGTTTTTACACACTTTTATTTCTTTAGAGGATTTTACATTAAAATTTGCTTTAGTCCAACTTTGGGTAGGGTATAACCTTTTTTTACTTCCGTTTAAAGTAATATCTACAGGCATGTTAAATTTTGGCTCATCAACATTCCATCTATAATGTAAAATTCCATTTATTTGTTTAAAATTGAGAATTGGGATTTTTGGGTGTCTTAAATACTGATTAAAAATTGGGGTGAGGTCTAGACCTGTCTCAAAATTAAAAAAATTAATAGTGGTCTCGGTATCTATAATTTTGTGTCGATAGGTTTCAGTATATTTTAAAAGTATGTAAGCCCATTTAGATTCGTCTTGAATTATATGTCTTATTGTATTTATGAGGAGTGCACCTTTTGAATACATATCGCTCGAACCTTCATTGTTAACGCCATAAAAACCTATTATTGGTTGATCATTTTCTATTCTATTTTTTAATCCGTTTACATATTCTTGTCCTTTTTCATATCCGTAAAGACATTCTACAAAAACGCATTCAGTATAAGTAGTAAATCCTTCATGCAACCACATATCAGCTATATCCTTAGAAGTTATACTATTTCCAAACCATTCATGCCCACTTTCATGTATGATTATATAATCGAAACGCAATCCCAAGCCGGTCTCCGACAAGTCACTCCCTAGGTAGCCATTTAGGTACTGATTTCCATAGGCAACTGCACTTTGATGTTCCATTCCTAAATAGGGAGTTTCTATTAATTTGTAACCATCATTAATAAAAGGGTATGGGCCAAATTTGCTTTGAAAACAGTCCATCATTGGAATTACATCTTTAAAATGAGTTTTGGCTTTATGCTCATTTTCGCGTAAAACATAATAATCTAAATCAACATCTTTATAATTTTCATGGATGTGAATATAATCGGCTATATTTAATGTGATTGCATATGTATTAATTGGACTTTTTACTTCCCAGTCCCAACGAGTATATCCATTCTTTAGATTTTCATTTCCAATGAGTCTGCCATTAGATACATTTATTAAACCATCTGGAACCGCCACTTTTATAGTAGCGCCAAAATCGGGTTCATCACTTTGGGAGTCTTTTACGGGATACCATAATGATGCACCGGTACCTTGACAAGCTACGCCAATCCAAGGTTTATTATTACTATCTTTTTTAAAAACAAATCCGCCGTCCCATGGTGCGTTTTTGGCAATAATTGGCTTCCCTGAATAGTAAAATTTTAAACTTTGCTCTGATTTTGACTCTAACTCGATAGGAAAATCAATAAAAACCGCATTAAACTCTCTTTTGTAACTTAGTCTATTCTTTTTGTAAATGATAGAATCAATATTCATGTTTTGAAATAAATCTAACTGAATCTTACTAGTGTTTTCAAGAATTTCAAATTGGATTTCGTTGTATCCTACAATTGATTTCTCTTCAGGATTTACTTTTATATTGAGTTCATAATGTTTTACATCAAAACAAATTCTCGCATTGTTAAAACCTCCCTGTAATGAATCTTTTCGTGTGAAATTATTTTGAGAAAAGAGCATACTACTGCAACACAGAATAAAAATGGATAGAAGGTTACTTTTCATAAAGTTAATTTATTTGTGTTGTCTTCCTGAGTGTATATAAAAAAGGCCTAAAAAATGATATTACACCTGAATCACACCCAAATTAAACTTCTTTTCAATAGGCGAGTGGTTGGCTGCTTCAATTCCCATCGATATCCATGTGCGGGTTTCTAAGGGATCAATAATGGCATCGGTCCATAATCGTGCTGCTGCATAATAAGGTGAAACTTGTGCATCATAACGCGCTTTGATTTTATCGAATAATTCTTGTTCTACTTTTTCGTCTACCGTTTCGCCTTTGGCTTTTAAAGACGAAGCTTCTATTTGCGCCAATACTTTTGCAGCTTGTGTTCCGCCCATAACAGCCAATTCAGCACTTGGCCAAGCAAATATTAACCTTGGATCATAAGCTTTCCCACACATGGCATAATTTCCTGCTCCGTATGAATTGCCAACAATCACAGTGAATTTAGGCACAACCGAATTGGAAACGGCATTCACCATTTTGGCACCATCTTTAATAATTCCACCATGTTCACTTTTAGAACCAACCATAAATCCGGTAACGTCTTGCACAAATACTAATGGAATTTTCTTTTGATTGCAATTGGCAATAAATCGTGTGGCTTTATCCCCAGAATCAGAATAAATTACACCACCAAACTGGATTTCACCTTTTTTGGTTTTGGAAACCGTTCTTTGATTGGCTATAATTCCAACGGCCCAACCATCAATTCTGGCGTAACAAGTGATGATAGATTTTCCGTAATCAGGTTTGTACATATCCATTTCGGAATTATCAACTAACCTTTTAATAATTTCTAACATATCATACTGATCACTCCTAGATTTTGGTATAATACCGTAAATATCTTCCTCTTTTAAAGCAGGTTTTTGGGT
>CAMDSN010000110.1 GCA_945907225.1 Flavobacterium psychrophilum
TTAAAATAATTTCTAAAAACGCTCCGTTTATTGGAGCGTTTTTTTTATTTTTATAACATGTCAAAACTTTCATTTCTTAATCGGCTTGCAAATGAACTATTAAAAACCACTAGTCATAATGCATTAGATTTAATTATAATTTTACCTAACAAAAGAGCAAAAGTATTTTTGCTTGAAGAAATAAAAAAAACGGTATCTAATAATATTTTTGCTCCCAATATAATAAGCATCGAAGAGTTTGTTCAGGATATAGCCGGAATTAGGACAGTTGATAATATTGAGTTGTTATTTGAGTTCTATGAAGTTTATCTGTCCATAACTGAGATAAGTCAACAAGATTCTTTTGAAAGCTTTGCCAATTGGGCAAAAATTTTGATGCAAGATTTTAATGAAATAGATAGATATCTTCTTGAAGCAGATGCGATTCTAAATTATTTAGAAGATATAAAAGAAATTGAACATTGGTCTGTAGACGTTGATAAACGAACAGATTTGATAGATAAGCATTTGATTTTTTGGAAAAAACTACCACAATACTACCACGCGTTTTATGAATATCTTATCAAGAAAGGTGTTGGCTATCAAGGACTAATTTATCGCGAGGCAGTCGCTAATCTAAATTATTTTTCAGAAAACACAAAAAGCACATATATTTTCGCAGGATTTAATGCGCTTAATAAAGCCGAAGAGAAAATTATTCAGCATCTGCTAGCTACTGATCAAGCAAAAGTATATTGGGATATTGATGAAACATTACTAAATGACCCCATGCACGACGCTGGCTATTTTCAACGAAAGTTTAAATCGGATTGGATTTATTATAAATCAAACCCTTATGAATGGATTTCTAATGAGTTTAAATCTGAAAAAGACATTCATGTAATAGCCACTTCAAAGTCAATAGGACAAGCAAAAATTGCCGGGAGTATTATAAACGAACTTGCCAGTAATAATAGTTTGAGTAATACAGCTCTAATATTGGGGGACGAAAACTTACTGCTTCCAATGCTATATTCTTTACCTACTAATGTTGAAGAATTTAATATTACCATGGGATTCTCTAGCAAAAATAATCCAGCACAATTACTAATAACTAAATTATTTAAGTTACATACCAAAGCATTAGCAAGAAATTCTTCCAGTTATGTTATGTATTTTAAAGATGTTTTAGATATTTTAACGCATCCACTTATCGAGCCTTATATAAATGCTGACGAACTAGTTTTCCTAATAAATAAAAACAATCACACCTTTTTAACACAAAAAAAGGTAATAGAATTGTACGCACATGACAATGATTTATTTGACATGTTATTTTGTAAGTGGGATTCTAGCTCTAGTTTAGTTTTAGAAAATATTGCTCAAATATTATTAAAAATTAAAGACAATTTAAGCAACGAAGTTGAGGAAGATAAGATTGCAAATGCCTTTGTGTTTTCTATTTTTAAAGTAATAAATAAAATGACCTCCTATTTTTATGGTCGTGATATTACATTTGATTTAAAAACACTTCAAGCAATTTATAAACAAGTTATTGAAATGGCAGAAGTCTCTTTTGAAGGAGAACCATTGAGCGGCTTACAAATTATGGGCGTTTTAGAGAGTAGGGTTTTAGACTTTGATACATTAATTATCACTTCCTTAAATGAAGGTAAATTCCCTGCCGGGAAAACTAATAATTCATTTATTCCCTATGATGTAAAGCTGCAATACGGATTGCCAACCTTTAAAGAAAAAGACGCTATATACACCTATCATTTTTATCATTTGCTCCAACGTGCAACAAAAATTTATTTAATTTACAATTCCGATAGTCAAGGGTTTGATTCTGGTGAAAAAAGTCGGTTTATAACCCAACTAAAAATTGAGCCACAAACCAAACACAACCTAACTTTTCAATATTACAACCCAGAAGTTCCAGCGATAGCAAGGCAAAATATTTCGGTGCCAAAAACTCAAAAAGTACTTACACGGTTGCGTGAAATTTCAAATAAGGGATTCTCTCCATCCTCTTTAACAACCTATGTCCGAAATCCAATACAATTTTATTTTCAGCGAGTGTTACATATTTATAACACAGAGGAGGTAGAAGAAACAATTGCTGTTAATACATTAGGGACTATTATTCATGCCACGCTTGAAGAATTATACAAGCCATTTATTGGCCATATCTTGACAATTGAAGATATAAAAAAGTGTTTTTTAAAAATAGAGGATGAAATTTTATCCCAATTTAAAAAAGTATACAAAGAAGGAGAAATAAAAACAGGGCGGAACTTGTTAGCTTTTGAAGTAGGCAAGCGAAATATCCAAAATTTTTTAAATACGGAAATAGAAGCTATTACAAATGGTGACATAATTCAGATTATCTCATTAGAAAAGACATATGAAAGGTTATTGACCGATAAACGCTTGCCACATCCTGTACTCATTAAAGGGAATGTAGATAGGATTGAACTTAGAAATGGTAAATTAAGAATTACAGATTACAAAACAGGAAGGGTTGATAAAGCCAATGTTATTTTAAAAGATTGGCAGGGTCTAACTAGTGATATTAAAAACGATAAGATTATTCAAGTGTTAGCTTATGCTTATATGTGTGAAGATCTAGCCAATGGAAAAGAAATGGAAGCAGGGATTATTTCGTTTAAAAATCTAAAGTCCGGATTTTTACCATTTCAGTTGAAGACTGATCAGGAAACTATTTCTGTAATTTCCCCAAAAATAATGGAAAGTTATTTAGATGAAATAGTTTTATTGTTACTTGAAATTTTTAATCAAGATATTTCATTTGAGGAGAAAATATAAATAGATTATATTTTCTTCAAAAACACGCCCAATACTTTTATTAGTTCTTTTTCATTTTCAACAGCTGTCATGTGCCCGTCTGGAAAACTAATAACGTCAACTTTAGTGCCTTCAACTTGATTTATACTCTCATCATATGGTAAGACGGGGTCTTTTTCTCCCAAAATTAACTGAATTGGATAAGGGGCAAAATGAAGTAATACCTCTCTGTCTTTCCTAATTTTCATGCCTTCAAGCGCTGCAACTATTCCTTGCAAAGGGGTTTTTAATGCTTCTATTTTTACTTTTTCAATTTCATTTTTTAGTTTTTCTCTATTGTCCTCACTAAAAAGATTTGTAATAGACATTCTTATAAAGGCGGAATAGTTTTGTTTAACTACTGTAATGGCTCTATCTCTATTTGCTTTCTTTTCGTCACTATCAGGTCTAGTAGTTGAGTTAAGAAGTACTATTCCTCTAACATGATCTGGATACATCTCTGCAAATGCCAAAGAAATATATCCTCCCATAGAGTGGCCAATTAAAGCTACTTTTCTTATTCTTAAGTGTTGCATAAGTGAGTGCAGCATATCTGCTTGGTCTTCCATAGAATGGACATATCCAATACAGGCGGTTTCCCCATGACCTAATAAATCGATAGTGATTATACGATAGTTTTTAGAGAGTGCTGATACGTACTTATCCCACATGGTTTTGTTTTCCAAAAAACCGTGTAATAACAACACAGCTGCGCCTTTCCCGTCGTCGGTAAATGAGATTTTGGTATTTTTGTAAATGATTTGTTTCAAGTTACAATTTTTAGGTTTCGAGTTTCAAAAATAGCATTTAGCTATGAATGCACGAATGATTGTTGATGTTTTCTTTTTTGCCACTATCATTGTCATTCCGATTGAAATGAGGAATCTCATAATAGTTGTTGTGATTCCTCCTTTGTCGGAATGACAAACACAAAAAAACGACCCACTTCCGTGAGCCGTCTATTATCTGTCATCTATTATCTTTTCTCTCTTTAAGAATTCATTATCGCCTCTATTTCATCCACTTCAATCGGAATATTTCTCATAAAGTTAAAAGGCTCACCTTTTTCCTGAATCACCACATCATCTTCAATACGAATTCCAAAACCTTCTGCCGGAATATAAATACCAGGTTCAACAGTGAAAACCATATTGGCTTTCATTGGCTCGTTCAAAAGTCCGTAATCGTGAGTGTCTAACCCCATATGATGAGAGGTTCCATGCATAAAATATTTTTTATACGCTGGCCAATCTGGGCTTTCATTTTGAACATCGGCTTTGTCAATTAATCCCAAACCAAGTAATTCGGATGTCATTATTTTTCCAACTTCTATATGGTATTGCTTCCAAAAATTACCAGGGACTAACATTTTTGTTGCTTCATTTTTTACGCGTAAAACCGCATTGTAAACTTGCTTCTGGCGGTCTGTAAAGCGACCAGAAACGGGTACCATTCTAGTCATATCACTTGAATAATTGGCATATTCAGCACCAACATCAAGCAAAATCAAATCACCAGCTTTGCATTGTTGGTTGTTTTCAATATAATGCAATACGTTCGCATTGTTTCCCGAAGCGATTATTGGCGTGTAGGCAAAACCCTTAGAACGATTTCTTAGGAATTCATGAGCAAACTCGGCTTCAATTTCATATTCGGTTACACTTGGTTTTACAAACTGCAATACTCTACGATAGCCTTTTTCAGTGATGTTACACGCCTCCTGAATTAAATCTAATTCTTCACTTTCTTTGATAGAACGAATACGTTGCAAAATTGGATTCGATTTTTCTACTTTGTGTGCTGGATAATTTTCTTTCCACCATTTTACAAATCGTGCTTCACGAGTTTCGGTTTCAATTGACGCCCGATAATGCTCGTTAGTGTTGATGTACATCGTTTCGGCGTAAGCCATAACTTCTTTCAAAGTCTTGTGAAAATCCTGCAACCAAATCACCGATTTTATTCCGGAAACCTCAAAAGCTCTGTCTTTGGTTAGTTTTTCGCCTTCCCAAATCGCAATGTGTTCGTTGGTTTCTTTTAGAAATAATATTTCTTTCAAATGGTCATAAGGCGCATCCGGGAAAAGCAACAAAATACTTTCTTCTTGGTCGACGCCAGATAAATAAAAAATGTCCCGATGTTGTTGAAATGGCAAAGTACTATCGGCAGAAATAGGATAAATATCATTAGAATTAAATACAGCAACGCTGTTAGGTTTCATTTTCCCTGTAAATTTAGCCCTGTTTTTAACGAACAAATGACGGTCTATTTGATGGTATTTCATTATGAAATTATTAATATTGTATGTTCCAAAGTTAAAACATTGGAATTAAAAAGAGCTGCTATGAAACGATTAATTTTTGTTATTTTTTTTCTAATAACCTCTATAATTGGCTTTTCACAAGAAAAGAAAGCCTATCAGCTTTTTAATAAAAAAGGCAAGAGAGTTGACTATGGTAAGCTACTAATAGCTGCTGAAAAAGCGCAAGTGGTTTTGTTTGGCGAATATCATAACAATGCCATTTCACATTGGTTAGAATTAGAATTAACCAAAGATTTAGCCGATAAAAATAAAATAATTTTAGGAGCCGAGATGATTGAAGCAGATAATCAAAAGCAATTAGACCAATTTCTGAAAGGAGAAATCAATCAGAAGCAATTGGATTCAACTGCCAGACTTTGGCCCAATTATAAAACAGACTACAAACCTTTAGTTGAATTTGCCAAGGAAAATAATATACTATTTATTGCTACTAATATTCCCCGAAGATTTGCTTCAATAGTTTCCAAAAAGGGCTTTGAAGGCTTGGAAAATTTAACTTTGGTGGAGAAGACATGGATTGCTCCTTTACCAATTGTTTACGATTCCGAATTACCCGGTTATGTTAACATGATGAAAATGATGGGAGATCATACGAGTCCAAATATGCCGAAAGCGCAAGCCATTAAAGACGCAACGATGGCCTATTTTATTCAAAAGAATTTAAAAGAGAAATCTATCTTTATTCATTTTAACGGAACATACCATTCTGATAA
>CAMDSN010000111.1 GCA_945907225.1 Flavobacterium psychrophilum
AAACCATTGCCAAAAACCAATAAAATCAAACCTAAATAAATAGAAAAGTGAGTTTCAACAGCCATTGCAGCATGTCCCAAAGTCATTAGAAAAGCGCCTAACATAACAGCCCATCTGAAACCAATTACTTTGTCGGCAAAATACCCCCCCAACATAGTAGATAAATATACTAATCCAACATAAGAACCAAACAATGAAGATGCATTTTCTCTAGTCCAACCCCATCCTCCATCAACGAGTGAAGATGTTAAAAATAAAATGAGTAAAGAGCGCATACCATAAAAGGAAAATCTTTCCCACATTTCTGTAAAAAACAAAACAAATAATCCCGCAGGATGCCCGAGCACATTATTTTTAAAAAACTGATCTGTTGTATTTTGACTCATAATATTATTTTACTTCTTGCATTAGTTTTTTAAGCAGTGGAGAAATCACAATCAACAATAAACCTGCCGCAACGGCAATGTATCCGATACTTTGATAGCCATTGGTATACTGAGTCAATTTTTCGAAATTAGACAGGTTTTCACTTGGACCACCACCTTTTGCCAATGCGGCTCCAATTAATCCGGCACCATATTGGCCATACGCACTTGCCAAAAACCAGGTTCCCATCATCATTCCAGTTAAACGCTTTGGCGAAAGTTTTGTAATCATTGATAATCCGATAGGCGACAAACATAATTCACCAACGCTAATTACTAGATACGCAAAGATGAATGTCCATAATGGTGTCAATCCGTTTGGCGTTGCTAAAAACTTACTCCAGTAAAAGACCAAAAATCCCAATCCTAAAATTAAAAAACCAAGGCCAAACTTGACAATGGTGTTTGGTTCTGATTTTTTTCTTGCCAAAAATATCCATAACAAACCGATGACTGGTGCCAAGGCAACAACCCATAAGGCATTAATAGAATTATTCACCTGTGTCATGTTGAGCCCTAAGTTATTTACATTTCCATTTGCATAGAAATTTAGAGAACCTCCACCTTGTTCAAAAAATGACCAGAATAGTGCTGAAAACAATATCAATATTATAGCTACTGCTAACTTACCGAACTCTTCCTTTTTTACTTTTGATAAAATCACTCCTAAATAAATCAAAATAACAATAGCAATAGTAATCATAAATAAATCGCTGAACTGAACCAGATAAGGCATCAGATTTCCAGCTTCATCCTTAATCAATGCGCCGTTATCATCGGTTAGGTTTCCAAAAAGAAAAGTAAAATCTATATCAAAAGGATAATATACCATGATAAAGAAAAATGGAATAAATAAAAGCGACCCTAAATAAACCATAAGATTATTGGTGATTCCAAATGATGATTTTTCAAATAATTTTTCAGGAAATGGCGGCAAGCCAATTGGGCCGAGTGATTTTTGGGTTTTCATGAACAATCCCAATCCCATTAACATACAAACGCCTGACAAAGCAAATCCAAGTGACCAACTTACAGATGTGCCAATGTAAGCTATTGTTAATCCGCTCAGCAATGCACCAATATTGATTCCTGAATAGAACAATGAGAAACCTGCATCGCGTCGCGGATCATCGTCCTTATACAAAGAGCCGACCATGGTAGATATGTTGGGTTTAAAAAAACCATTACCAACAATCAAGATGCTAATCCCTAAATAAAATGCAAAAGCTCCAGGAACTGCCATTATAAAAGTACCTAAAGCCATCAAAACTCCGCCCCAAAATACTGATTTCCTAAAGCCAAATATCTTGTCGGCAAACATTCCGCCAACAAATGCCATCGCATAGATGAACGCCTGAATCAATCCGTATTTTTTATTGGATGTGCTCTCTGCCTCATCGCGGTACTTTTGTTGCGATGTTTCGATATAATATCTTGGATGCTCTTCTGAAAGTACCTCTTTGTTTTGTTTATGAAATTCGACTTTTTTAGATTCTAATTCTGCCGGAGTCAATGGATTGTAATCAACAGATAAAATCAAGTGTGAAATGTACATAGCCAATAATGCCCTCATTCCATAAAAAGTAAACCTTTCCCACATTTCTACTAAAAATAAAAACCATAATTGCTTAGGGTATTTACCTTTAAAATTTTGGATTTCTTCAAGTGTAATTTTATTTTCCATTATTATTGAGATTAGAAAACAAATATAAAAAAACCTCTGATTTCTCAGAGGTTTTCAAATTTTATTTATGTTGGATTAATGAACATTGTTCTCTTTCATTACACCGTTCAGCCATTTTAACATCAGCAATAACACAATCGCCGCTGCCAATACCAATCCAAAGTTTAGGTAGAAGAAGTTTTGCTTTTCCGGAATGGTTTCCCAAAGTGAGGACAACATTCCGGATAATTTATTTCCTACTGAAATCGCAAGGAAGAAACCACCCATCATTAATGCCGTAATACGTGGCGGAGAGAGTTTTGAAACCAATGACAATCCCATTGGAGAAAGACATAATTCACCAACGGTAATAACTCCATAAGAAGCTATCAACCACCATGAACTGGCTTTCAATGACATATCATTTGTTGCAAAAACAGCACCAACCATAACCAATG
Source organism: Flavobacterium psychrophilum (assembly GCA_945907225.1). Classification (GTDB taxonomy): domain Bacteria; phylum Bacteroidota; class Bacteroidia; order Flavobacteriales; family Flavobacteriaceae; genus Flavobacterium; species Flavobacterium psychrophilum_Q. The sequence continues at coordinate 2,547 of CAMDSN010000111.1, forward strand.
CAGACAATGCTGTAATGATTAAACCAATAAAAATTTTGGTAGGTGTACTAGGTTCTTTCTTTTTTCTTCTCATGAATCCAAAAATACCAACCACTAAAGGTGTCAACAAAACAACCCAAAATGGATTAATAGATTGATATAACTCTGTGGAATATAATTTTAGGTTAGAACCTTTAGGTGGAATTTGATCTCCAGGCAAGGTGGCAAAGTACTTTCTTGATTTTTCCAATTGCCCAATTTCATTAGAATAATCCGCTTTTGCCTTTAATTCTTCAGCAGAAACTGCTGGCATTGCTTCTTCTTTGGCACGCATATTCCCAATTGTAGCATCAAAAGTAGCCTGGTCAGCAGAAACTATATCATTGTTTACAACCACTTGTGCCATTCCAACCTCATCAGCAACTTTAGAAACAGACGCAGGCATATCCCTGTCGGTGTGGTCTTCAGCCCAAACGGTCAATGCATCTCCATTCTGATGGAAAATGGCAAAGAATAGAATTACACAGGTAAATACGGCAAGTAGTGCCTTTATGGCTCGGCTTTCTTTTGCTTCAGCTTTGAATGCCAAATAAATAAAGAATCCAATTACCGGTAAACATCCAATAATAAAGGCGTCATTTGTATCTGAACCTAAGAAATTACCTGGAATCATGTATCCGATTATTCCAAAAATGAACATTGGCAGAACTGTTAATCCAAGGATTTTACTAGTAGACATATCTCCTTGTTGAACCGGTTTAATAACATCTACGTGTTTAATATGTCTAGTTCCAATCAAAAAGATTGCAACACCTACCAGCATACCAACTCCTGCTGCTGCAAAGGCATGTCCCCAACCATAGTTGATTCTCATATAGGCGGCAACGAAGTTACACACAAAAGCCCCAATGTTGATTCCCATATAAAAGATATTATACCCGGAATCTTTCTTGTCTTTCATATCATCAGAACTATAAAGATTTCCTACCAATGTGGAGATATTTGGCTTAAAGAATCCATTCCCTAGTATGATAAGCAATAATGCAATGTAAAAAGTAGTAACACTATGAATAGACAATAAAAAATAACCCGCAGACATCATTAATCCTCCAATGATAATAGATCTCCGATAACCTAAAATTCTATCTGCTAATAAGCCTCCTATAAAAGGCGTTAAATAAACCAACCCAAGATAAGTTCCATAAATATCAGATTTTTTGGCCGAGTCAAAGCCCATTCCACCGTTATTCCAACCATCAATCATATATAATGAAAAAATTCCAAGCATTAAATAATACCCGAATCTTTCCCACATTTCTGTTCCGAATAAGTACCAAAGTCCCTTTGGATGTCCTGTTTTTACTGTAGTTTCACTCATATTAATTTGTTTTAGTTTTTGGTTAATTATAATTTTTCTTTAATAAAATTTGTCATTTTGTTATACAATTGAATTCTAGTTTTTCCTCCGTAAATGCCATGATTTTTATCAGGATAAATAGCCCATTCAAATTGCTTGTTGGCTTGAACCAATGCTTCTACCATTTGCATACTGTTTTGTACATGTACATTGTCATCAGCACTTCCGTGAATTAATAAAAAGTTACCTTTTAGTTTTGAAACAAAATTTATTGGCGAATTGTCATCATAACCACTCGCATTTTCTTGAGGCGTTTGTAAATAACGCTCTGTATAAATGCTATCGTAAAAACGCCAGTTGGTTACAGGTGCTACAGCTATTGCCATTTTGAAAACTTCGGCGCCTTTAAACAAACAATTACTCGACATGAATCCGCCATACGACCAGCCAAATATACCAATTCTAGATTTATCTACATAGGCATAATTTCCTATCACATTTGCAGCATCTATTTGATCTTCTACTTCTAATTTTCCGAGTTGTTTTTGGGTTACTTTTTTGAAAGCTGCACCTTTAAAACCAGTTCCTCTTCCATCTACACAAACCGTGATATACCCTAGTTGTGAAAGCATCATAAACCAATAGTCGTTTGCGGTATTCCATTTATTATCAACTTGTTGCGAACCAGGACCTGAATATTGATACATAAAAACTGGGTATTTTTTGTTAGCATCAAAGTCTTTTGGTTTTATCATCCAAGCATTTAATTTATTTCCTTTTTCAGTAGTGATTTCAAAAAATTCTTTGACCGGAAGATTGTATTTTATTACCTTTTCGGCTAATGCTTTATTGTCAATAATGGATTGAATTTGTTTTCCATCTTTAGCATTATTAAGGGTATACACTGTTGGTTGTGTGGTACTAGAATAGGTATTGATGAAATATTGGAAATTGGGACTAAAAGTAGCTGAGTTGGTTCCAATTTGAGATGATAATTTTACTTTATTTTTTCCATCCAACCTTATTCTATATACATCTCTAATTGTAGAACCATTTTCTACCGATTGATAGAAAACTGTTTTTGTCTTTTCGTCCAAACCATAATAAGCGGTAACTTCCCAATTGCCTTTTGTGACTTGATTTTTCAACTTCCCTGTTTTATCATATACATAAATATGATTAAAACCGTCTTTTTCAGATGTCCAAATAAAACTGTTATCCTTTAAGAATGTTAAATTATCGGTAACATCAATGTAAGCTTTATCTTTTTCGTTTAACACTACTTTTGAAGTTGCAGAAGTTCCATCAATAAAAAGCAAATCCAAATTGTCTTGATGTCTATTTAATACTTGCGCACAAAGAACATTAGCATCATTTGTCCATTTCATTCGTGCGATATAAAAATCATTATAGTTCCCTAAATTAACTTCTTTAGAACTACCCAAATTTACATCATAAACAAACAAAGAAACTTCAGAATTCTTTTCTCCTGCTTTTGGATATTTAAAGGTTTCCATTTTTGGATATAATTCTTTTTGAAAAATAGTCATTGAAAACTCGGGCACTTGACTTTCATCAAAACGGATGTAGGCCAATTTTTTACTGTCTGCACTCCAATCGTAAGCTCTAACGAAAGCAAATTCTTCTTCATAAACCCAATCGGTAATACCATTTATGACACTATTCTTTTTACCATCTGTGGTAACTTGGGTAATTTTTTCTGAAGCAATATCATATATAAAAAGATTGTTTTCTTTGGCAAAACCTATTTTTAAACCATCTGGAGAAAAGGTTGGCTCCTGCAATTGGGATGCTATTTTTGTCAATTTTTTAGAAGCCAAATTATAAAGGAAATAATCAGCTGTAAAAGAATATCTAAATATTGCATTGGTGTTATTGGCAATTAAAAGTTGTTTTTCATCTTTACTGAAAACAAAACTATCAATACCGTCTGCAAGTTCAGG
>CAMDSN010000112.1 GCA_945907225.1 Flavobacterium psychrophilum
TTAGTAAAAGAAGTTTTTGAGTTTCCAGTAATGGAAGAAACCGTGCCGTTGGATTTTTGGGAACATGGAACTAATAAGCAAGATGGGTTTGAGTTGATAATTGCCCGAAAGGATAAGGATATTTATCTTGGGGTTTTCAATTGGAGTGATAAACCTAAAGCCTATAAATTAATAGCTTTTGGAAAAACAAGCCCCATGCTTTTAGAAGGGCGTCACTCTCAAATCATAAAATACGAAGGGAAAAAATCATTTGACGAACTATGCGAGGACATGAAATCGTTATAAGATGTTTATATTAAGGAAGTCTTAACGTCTGTAAGATCAGAGGTTGACTAAAAATTTTATGTAAATGAAAAAACAAATTAAAATCTATTTAATATACATAATTACATTTATATCCTGGACGCAGTCTGTACATGCTCAAAGTACCATTTTACCAATTAATTCCTATGGGGTTTGGGACAGATCAAATAGATATGACATTTCAGTTGATACTGATTACAATTATTTGAAAGGAATAAGTGCCGATGTAAATTGGGAAGATGTGCAACCAAATAACTCCCTTCAATACGATTGGTCTGAAATTCAAACTATATTACAAACTGCCTACAACAACAATCAGATGGTTAACATAAGCGTAGGTGTTGGACCCGATGCGCCAGCTTGGATATATGCTAATGGTGTACCAAGTGTGATTACAAATGATACAGATCATCCAAATTGGACACAATATCCGTATTATTTGGATAACGACTATAAAACGTATTATTACAATATGATAAGCAATTTTGGTAATTTCTTACGATCTCTACCAGAAAATCTATTCAATCAAATTGCCTATGTTCAAGTAAAAACTGGATGCACAGGAGATGAAGTTGCCTATAAGGGAACACCCAATAATTCCTCATATATTATTTCTGATAATCAATGGCGAACATTTCGGTTAGGAGTATTTGAGAAATTTAGATTAGCATTTAACACAGGCAATAGTAACACCCAGATCGGGCTTCTATTCAACAACATTGATCCTGTTGACGAACCCTCAGAATGGCAATGGGTAAACAATACTATTACCTATGGATTTGGAATAAAAGGCGGTGCGTATGCTAGAGGACACCATCTTTCAGACGAATTAGATTTTAAAACTACTTGGACTCCTTATCTAATTAATCCTCCAGGATTACATTTGTTTTCAGCTGCCGAAATGGATCAAAGTTGGACTAAACCATTGTACCAAATTAATGTCCCATTAGGGTTTTATTGGGGTGCATTAGGCGGACTTAATACAGGTCTTTCCGTTTGGCTCGTTACCCAAAGTGCTTTGGAAGAAGCACAAACAAGACCAGAATTACATGATGTTTTTAAGATGTTTAATAAATATTCCAAACAAGTATATCCTAGTACGGCAGATGCTGCCTATTCCATTTTTCATGAAGGATTAAATTCTCAAAATACTATTAAATTTCCAGTTAATGTCTATGGTCAAGCCAATCAGCAAAATCAGTCACGATATACTGCTATTTGCAATGCCTATTCAAGCCGTGGTGCTCGAATGGATGATGTTTCTGCGGCTACACAAGGACAAGTTTATCAGCGTGATCAACAAACAGGTTATAACGATGCTGGATGGAATATTGAAGAAGGAAATTACGAGAGGTGGATAACACAAATAAATCCAGATTTAACATCAATTGGTCTTTTCAGGGTAAGAGGAACTATCAATTCAAATTCGTCTAAATATGATCGTTTTGCACGATCTTTTCAAAATAGTAGTGGCAAAAATACAATGTATTTTAAATTTCATTCTGATGTTTTTTCACTTTCAGCTCCTGCCAATTTAACATTTAAAATTACGTGGCTAGACAAAAATCAAAATTCGACCTGGGCACTAAAATATTATGATTCATCTGGCTTACAGACTGCAATAAATGTAACTGGTATTGGAGACAATCAATGGAAAACAATTAATGTAACGTTACAAAATCCAATAATTAATCAAAGTGGAGTTTTAGGTTCTGATTTTATGTTGGTAAATACAGATAGCATTGACGATATCTTTCACGGAATTGAGGTAGATATTACCCGGGCAAGCGACTTAAATTCTATTGATTATAATTCTGATGATTCTGAAACATTACTTTATCCAAACCCAACATCGTCTGGTCTTTATTGGAATAAAAATAGTACACCCGATGAAATCATTGTGTATAATTCAACAGGGCAAGTAGTTTTAAACGTCAATAAACCTGAAAACAATTCTATTAGCCTAATAAATTTAGAGAAAGGGATTTATTTTATTGTATTTCTTAAAGAGAAACAAAGCGTATTTACCAAGAAAATAATTAAAGAATAACAGTTGCTATACTTAAAAATAGTGCAATGGCTTTTTAATTTATAAAAGCATTAAACCTTTTTATTTATTGAAAGTCAAGAAAAATATTTAACCATATAACAAATATAAAAATGAAAAAAGTAATTTTCGCAGCTTTATTAGCTGCAAGTTTAAGCGGATTTGCTCAAGAAGCAGGAAAAAAAGGTGGGGCTGATAAAATGTTGCAAAAAATGACAACTGAATTATCTTTAACAGCTGATCAACAAGCAGCAATAATGCCGATTGTTGAAGAAAAAATGGCTCTAAAAAAAGACACCAAACAAAATCCGGATCATGCAGATGCAAATAAAGAAAAAGGGAAAGAACTGAATAAAAAAATTAAAGCCTTGTTGACACCTGCGCAATTAGAAATTCAGAAAGCCAATATGCAGAAAGCTAAAGCTGAAGGAACAAAAGAAGATAAAGAATAAAAACCAAATCTTTTAACACGTATATAAACTTCTGGGAAACTGGAAGTTTTTTTTTTGAGTAAAGTCAATTATTCCATGCATATTTTGCTGTCGAAACAATTGTATTTGGAGGTTATATAGTAATTGTATAATTCAAATAAATCACGGACTGTATAAATTGAGACAAATTGACACTAATAAAGAGACTTTTTGTACTAGCTTAAATCTTCTTAGAAGCTATTTTTGATTGAACTTTAAATTTTGACATTCCTTCTATAAAAATTTATATTTTTAAGGTCTTAAAATTTATACTTATTCGTGATTTTTCAAACAAATCAACTTATTAGCTAACTCGAAAAAATGAAATTTAAATTAGTAACGATTATTTTTTTAACATCTTTTTTATCCTCGTTTGCTCAAACAACAATTGAAGGAGTTGTTAGTGATGTAAAAGGATTGCCCATGATTGGAGCTAATGTAGTTGTCAAAGGAACTAAAAATGCGGTTTTAACTGATTTTGAAGGAGCTTTTAAAATACAGGCAAAAATTGGTGATGTATTACTTATTTCAAGTTTAGGATTTGATAAAAAAGCACTAAAAATACAGGGGAATTTTATAAAAATTGTTCTCGGAGAAGTAAATGAAGCTTTGAATGAAGTTGTCGTAATTGGTTATGGTTCAGTAAAGAAAAAGGATTTGACTGGAGCTGTTTCATCCGTAAGAGCAACAAGTATAGAGAAAGGAGATCCAATAGATCTTCAAACCGCTTTATCAGGTCGTGTTGCTGGTCTTCAAATAACACAAAACGATAACGGATTAGGATCAGGTGTAAAGGCAATTATTCGGGGTGGTAGTTCACTCACCAGCGGTAATCAGCCCTTATATGTAATTGATGGTTTTCCAATTGTTCCAGATGATAATGTGTCATCAAATCCATTATCGGATATAGACCCTGGTCAGATCAAGTCTATCGAAGTTTTAAAAGACGCATCTGCAACAGCGATCTATGGTGCAAGGGGGTCGAATGGAGTAATTATAATTACAACAAAATTAGGAAAAGAAGGAAAACCCGTACTAACTGCAACATTAAGTTCTGGAACCTCATTTGTATCAAAATTTCCCAGGACACTTACTGATTTAGAGTACCTCGATAGACAAATAATTGAAGATAATATCAATTATTTAAATGGCACCACTGACAATTTAAGCACCTATTGGCAAGATAAAAAAAATGCAAATGAACGAGGGGTAGATTGGGCAAAAGAAGCAACTCAGCTTGCATCAACACGGAGGATGGATCTTAGCATGGGTGGCGGAAGTAAAGAAGGATTAAATTATCAAATTTCAGGAAATTTTTTAGATCAAGAAGGTGTAGTTATTTATACTAATTTTAAGAGATATAATTTAAATTCGAACTTAGTTCAATCTATTGGAAGTAAAACTAGAATTGGGGCCAATATTAAATTGGCATTTTCTAAAAATATTGGAAGAAGTCTTGATAAAGATGCCGATGGTATTTTTAAAAAGATTTTTTCTACTAATCCTTTTCAGCCTCTTAATTTTCAACTCGGAGAAGACATTGATATTGATCCAGAAACTGATACTGGAGACAATGAAAATGTTATTACTTATCTAAAAGAGGTGAAAAATGAAACTCAAAGTACTAGAATCTTAGGAAATTTATTTTATGAAACAAAATTACATAGTAATTTGACTTTTTATACTAGTTATGGTTTTAATCGCGGGTATATTAATAACCAAATATTTTTACCCTCAACTGTATTAAAAGGATATCGGCAAAATGGAATCGCCGAATTTGAAAAAATTGAAGCTATAAATCAAGTAGTTGAAACTCGATTAAGTTATAAAAAAGTAATTGACAAGCACAATTTTAACGCTACGGCAGTTGGTGAATTTTCAGGTAATCTGAAAAGTATATCTACTTATGGGGCAACTGGTTTTAGTAATCAAACGGGGGGCTTTAATAACTTATCAAGTGCAACTATAGCAACTTTACCTAAAAACAATATTGCACAAGATAACTTAATGTCTTATTTGGGCAGAGTGGCTTATGGTTATAATAATAAATACCTTTTAACTGCATCCATTAGAGCAGACGGTTCTTCAAAATTTGGGAAAGAAAATAAATGGGCATACTTTCCTTCTGTTGCTTTGGGATGGACACTTTCGGAAGAGTCAATCATTAAAAATATGAATATTTTTGATAATTTAAAGCTGAGAGCATCGTATGGAATAACTGGCAATAACCAGATACCTGCATATAGCTCTATAGGTTTAACTGGGGCAGCAAATTATGTATTCAATGATGTATTTTATTCAGGAATAGCTCAGAACAATGTCTCTAATCCTGGCTTAAAATGGGAAACTACTACACAAACCAATTATGGTATTGATTTAGGGGTTTTAAAAAATCGTTTAAACATTACTGCTGAAGTTTATTATAAAAAAACAACTGATTTATTGTTAGACGTTCAATTACCTTCATCCTCAGGTTTCGAAACTGCATTAAAGAATATTGGTTCTTTTAGTAATAGGGGGTTTGAATTAACAGTTAATTCAGTCAATATTGACAATAGCAGTTTTAAATGGAGATCTGATTTTACTTTTTCATTTAATAGAAATAAGGTGCTAGATTTAGGAGATAAGGATGAATTTTTTTTTAATGCTAATATTTTTCCAAGTAAATTCATGAATGAAATATTGATTCGTGTAGGAGAGTCAACTGGTATTTATTATGGATACATTGAAGATCAAATTATTAACAATCAAACAGAAGCGGCAAATAGCCCTTTACAAGTTGGTGTTGGAATTCCAGATATAAATAATAACGGACAAGTCAAAATTTATGATGTCAATGGAGATGGATTAATTGATAGTTATGACAAAGT
>CAMDSN010000113.1 GCA_945907225.1 Flavobacterium psychrophilum
AACGCAAACAATCATTAATTATTTGTGTTAAATCATATGGCGATTATCGTTATATTGATTCGAATGATGTTCTTTATCTGGAAGCCGATAATAACTCTACGGATATTCATCTAAATAATGGTGAAATGATTACAGCATTTAAGACACTGAAGCATTTTGAAAATACATTACCCAATTCACAATTCTTGAGGATTCATAATAGTTATATGATTAATATTAATCAAGTTTCTCGGATCCATACTGGAAATACAGTTTGTTATTTAAAAAACTCAGCTACTAAAATTCCATTCTCAAAATCGTATAAAGAAAATATAGATTTAATCATAACTCGCATAGCAGCAGGTAATTATTTGGAGATTTAAAAGAAAAACCCTAGCTTCGATAAAATTTATTATATGGAACTACAAGTTTTAATCGTAGATGATCATCCACCTATAATTGAAGGATATAGATCTATTTTAGCGCATAATTCGATAGGATGTGTGCTAAATATTACTGAAGCTCATAGCTGTGAACAGGGTTACAATAAAATTTTTCAAGCCAAATTCCAATTTGATCTTGTCTTTTTAGATCTAACAATGCCGCCATACATAGAAAGAGGGATCACAACTGGAGATCATTTGATCCCTTTTGTAAAAAAACAGCATCCTAATGCTAAAATTATTCTGCTAACATCACATAGTGAATCAATTGTTTTATTTCAAATTATTAAACAATATCAATTGGAAGGAATCCTCATCAAGAGTGATTTTAAAGCATCAGAATTAATTCTTGCATTTGAAACGGTTGTTAAAGGCGGGACTTATTTTACGGAAACAGTATTAAAACACCAAAAGTCTTGGGATGAAAAAAATAAAGTAATGGATAATTATAATCGTCAAATAATAATTTTATTATCACAAGGTGTTAAAACAAAAAATTTGCCCGATTTGCTTTATTTATCTAAGAGTGCTATCGACAAGCGCAAGGCTATAATTAAACAACTTCTAGGAATTGATAAAGGAAACGATGAGGATATTCTAAAAGAAGCAAGAAGACAAGGGTTAATTTAATTTATATCATTGCTTGTCATACGTGTGTTTTAAATTGCTTTTTAATTATCTCATATATTCTTACCAACTGAAATCAACCTTTTTATAAAATTCTGATTTATTACACCTATTATATTTTAACTCATATATAAGTCTTATCAATTTTAAGGGATTTCATATTTTTCTGTTTTACTGGATATACAAAATGTATACTTTTAGTGTAATAAATTGTATAAACTACCCTTTACTTTTACTTCATTAAAAACAAAGTTAGAATAGTATTTTATCAATTGTTTTGTAAAAAAAATCAATACAAAACAGTTTGTATTAACTTTTCGTAGGCACCTTAAATTAATTTAAATCGTATTGGGTAAATGAAGTGGCTTACCCCCACACCAACAATTTTATAATTTAAAAATTGAAAACACACTATTTATTTTAGAGGTTTGTTATTAAATAGTGCTAAGACTAAACCAACCAAAAAAAAGCAGCCCAACTCATATAATGTTTGACGACACAAAGTTGGACTGCAATAATTTAAAATTATACACAAAATTATGAAAAAATTATGGTTTGGCGTAATGGCCACAGTGTTATTTGTATTTAATACGAATGCCCAAAAAATGTCTAATGAAAGCGTGAGAGTATATCTAGCTCAGGGGATGAGTGCTTTTTCAACGTCATTAAAACCCACTTTTAATAAATCTGTCAGTTTAGAAGATTTTAAGAAAAAAACTACGGGTGTAGAATCTTCAAAAATAACTAAAGAAGGAAATGCTTTATTGTCAGATGCCTATCAAATCCTATCAAATAAAACTGATCAGGATCATATTGTAAAGAATTATGATGGGAAGTCAATGGCAGCAGCAGCACTTTTTATTGATAATTTGTCAAGAAGTGGGACAAAATCGGATGGAATGGAATTATTTGGGGGAACCACAGGAGATTATAATCCTATTATTAATTCCAGTTTGTTAAAATGTAACTGGTATCAAATAGGATGCTGGATAAAAGAAATTTTTGGAGAGGATTCGGGACAACTCATTATTGATGCGGGGCTTAAATTCATTATTACCACAATATTGGGATTATAATATCTTTAAAATATGTGGAGCATTACAAAACAAAATCATATAAATTATTATGGGACTTGAGAGAAAAATAATTGCATTTGTACTTTTTGCTATTTTGACAAGTTGTAAAAGTTATTTTTTTAATAAAGGATTAGAAAAAATGGGCGCTTTTAATTCAAGTATTAAATTAACTGAACTCGGAAAAAATTCAAAAAAGATTGTTTTCATTCCGATGAAACATTTTGCAACAGAATCATTTTATGATGACACCAAGGTAAAAATCGATTCATTAAAAAAGTTAGGCTATTATTTTTTTTACGAAGGCTTAAATGTATCGGTTGATGACAAATTAACACTCAGAAAATTTAGAAAATTGAGCGGCTTACCCATAACAAAGCCTGGATCTGGGTATATGTATTTAATAGATTCTTTGTGCAATTTTAAGATAAAGAGAAAACTAATAGATCAACCTCAATACGCTCAATTGGGGATTGATTCCTTTTGTAGTAAAAGAGTCGATTTAGAATTAAAGGATATTATAACGGGATATGAATTAAGATACAGCGAAATAATTTTAGAAGAATGTGATTTTAAAACATCGGTTTATAAAAAGTCTCCTTGTAAGTATAAAAAAATAGACCAAAGTATCTTGGATTATTTAATACTAAATTCAAGAAATGAAATGCTAATAAAGGAAGTTTTAAATGGTAATAATGATCGAATAGCAATTATTTATGGAGAGGAGCATTTTATTGAAATAAAGAAAGTACTACTGGAGCATGGTTTTAAACTAGCAGTTAACAATGACATTGTTTCTTATTAACACCTCTAAAATTAGAGGCAGCTTTTATAAAAAAATGAGAAATCTTTTTTTAAGTCTATTTGTTACAGTATTTTTTTGTTGTATTGGGAATTCTCAGGAGAAATTTGAAAATGATTACAAGGTTGAATTCAAAAGAGCATCATTAATAACAACATTTGAAAATGAGCGTTTTGAATATATTTTCTCTTCACTTTTCGAACTTGATGAAAATTGGGAGCAGTTTATTTTGGATGTTAATTTTAAAAATATCAATAGCGCTAATACTGACAATACTCAAATCACAGTTGAGATACAAATAGAATTGTCAATTGGGACTCATTTAGGATCATTTAAAGGTATAATTGCTGCCAATAAGAAAGATATTGATCAAGCAACTAAAAGATTAAAAGCCATGTTGATTTCAGCATCAAAAAGTTAATTATTAAAAACAAATTATGAAAAAACAAATTATTTATAGCATGTTATTTATCAGTCAAATTTTATTTTCCCAGTCGGATGTTACTAATGTGATCATGGGAGGACAATTACTGCTAAAAGGCATTACAGAATTACAATTAAGTAAGGCCGCAAAAACGGGGAGTAATGTTATTGAAACGTATTGTGTTAAAAACAAACTCGAATATCAAATTATATATAGGATTATGAGAAAGCAGGAAGACGGATCGGAATTAGTAAAAGAACTAATTATTCCTGGAGATGGAAAAGAATGTCTTTTTATATTGCCAAAAGGAATTTATAATTTTGAAATTTTGTACAAGAACAACGAAGTTTTTAAGAAAGGGGAATGCTTAATTGACAGTGATCAAACACTTATAATCAAGTAACTTTTTTGAAAAATTAAAATGTACACTTTTAGTGTAACTAAATTAAACAAAGCTGATTTATTTTTACCATATCAAAATCAAACAATGTTTTTTATATTTTATTTATAAATTTTTGGTACAAGTTTGATTGCGATAGATTTAATTAAATTGTGGTAGAATTGGGTTCCGATTTTTAATCGGGACTCAATTTATTTATAACTATATGTATTATGATTAGACAATTTTTTTCATCCTTTTTATTTGTACTTATCCTTTTTTGTAGCTGTAATTCAAAAACAACTGATAAATGGGAAATAGCCAAAAATGATTCAATAAAAAAACATCTGGAAATTGCAGGGAACGATACTATAGACCTAAAAATAAGGAATAGTTATAACGACAAAGCTTTTTCATTATTAGATTTAAAAAAGAATGATACCCTAACCAGGTATTATTTAAGCCTTATCTCATATAATTATATGAGGACTAAAAAAACAAAAGAATATATTAAAGTGTCGAAACTTCACTTTAAAAAAAGCAAACAAATAAGTGACACATTAAATTTAGCTAGATATTATAGATTTAAGGCAGCTAATTTTGCTAATAATTTTGTGAGTGACAGCTCTTTTTACTATTATATTTTTGCAGAGAAATTATATAAAAAGACAGATGATAAACTTGGTTTAGCAATTGTTCACATAAATAAATCAGATATTCAGTTTCAAATGAATGATTATTTAGGGGCTGAGTTGTCCGCATTAAATTCATATTATTATTTCAAGAAAACAAATAATATTCAAAGATTACCAGATATATTAAATTTACTTGGGTTAATTTATATTGAATTAGAAGAATTTGAGAAATCCTTTGAATACTTTAATAAGCTATCAAACATCATAAAAAACAATGATATTGTTGGGGAAGATAATATAAATGGGGTGTTTTTGAGTAATATAGGTTTTCTTTATCAAAGGCAAAAAAAATATAAAAAAGCAATTATTCAATATTCAGAGACGCTTTCAAAAATAAAAAAAATACATAATTTTAAAAGTCTATATTCAAACACCTTAGATAATTTGGTCTCCTGTAAACTTCAGATTAGAGATTATATTAATATGGAAAAACTTCTATTTGAATCTTTAAAAATAAGAAATGAAATAGGAGAGCCATCAGCTATAATTATAAGTTTATTTCATGTTTCTGAATATTATCATTTGACAGGGGATAAAACATTGGCTGAAAAATACGCAAAGGATGCTCTTGATATGGCTTTAAAAACTAAAAAAGCAATGGATTATTTGCTTGCTCTCAAGCAGCTAACAATTATTGATAGTAGGTATGTTTCTAGATATTTTGAAGAGTATGTTCAAGTTAATGATAGTTTGCAAGTTTTAGAACGAAAAGCAAAAAATAATTTTGCTAGAGTTCAACTAGAGACAAATGAAATTAAAGAAGATAAAGCATTAGCAATTAAACAAAAATGGGGAGTAGTATGGGTTTCTATATTAATAATTTTATTCATTACACTTCTTCTAATTATTACAAAACAAAGACAGAAACAAAAGGAGTTGCAATTTCATCAATCGCAGCAAAAATCTAATGAAGAGATATATGATTTAATGTTAACTCAAAAAGGCAAAGAAGAGCTAATAAGATCTACAGAAAAATCTCGAATTGCGATGGAATTGCATGATGGTGTAATGAATAGATTAACCAGTACTAGGCTAAATCTTAATACCCTAAATTTCAAAAAAGACGCGGCTACTATTGCAAAGTGTTTGACTTATATTGAGGGAATTTATGATATTGAACAGGAAATTAGAAACATTGCCCACAACCTAAACACAGATGTTTTTAAGGAAAATTCCAGTTTTATTGCCCTTTTGGAAAACTTTATAATGGGGTACAAATCTTCAACAGGATTAAAGTGTGTATTTGAATATGATGATGCTAT
>CAMDSN010000114.1 GCA_945907225.1 Flavobacterium psychrophilum
ATTCCAACGAAATTTGACCGGTTGTTTCAAAACGCTTAATACTTCCAAAAGACACTCCACATCGTTTAGACAATTCAAGCTGAGATATTCCGTTTTTTTTTCGCAATTGCTGAACCTTTAGGACTAGTTCTTCCATAACAGCGGTTGGCGTTTTTGTGGCACTGTATTTTGACATAAATATATAATATACTATACAAATATAGTAAAATAATCCAAAAATAGATACTATATTATATACTATTTACAAAAGCAATATACTAACACTATCATTCGCCGCATTTTTGCGGTAAATAAAACACTTAATCACCGCATCAATTCTTAAAGAGTTTACTCTCACTAATGATATACTTCATTTTTTATTGGAAATAACCCAAAAAAGCTGCATAGTTACAATATTATTTTATATTTTTGTTGGAAATAATCAGCATTAAGTATAAATAAACTATTTTATGATGGATATTTCCAACAATAATTGGTTAGCTATGAGTGATGGGGCTTTAGTAGCAACTATTGGAGCGTTTGTAAAGCACCATCGTTTACTACAAAACAAAACCCAACAGCAACTCGCTACAGAGGCGGGAATCAACCGCTCTACCATTACCCAGATAGAAAAAGGAGGGAAAATAACATTACAATCGCTACTGCAAGTGCTTCGTGTATTAAACTTACTCTACATCATGGACGTATTCAAAGTACAGCAACAGATAAGTCCATTACAGTTGGCCAAATTGGAACAAAATAAAAGACAAAGAGTCCGAAACAAAGACAATAGTAACGACAATAAATCCGATTGGTAATGATTACAACAGCCTATATAAATCTTTGGGGTAATAGAGTAGGAGCCGTAGCATGGGATACCAATTCACAAACCGCCAGTTTTGAATATGAACCAAAATTCATAGCGAACAATTGGGAAGTTGCACCGCTAAAAATGCCGCTTAACCAAGCAAACCAAATTTTTTCCTTCCCGGATTTAGTTAGAAATTCCACTTTCAAAGGATTACCGGGATTACTCGCCGACGTATTGCCTGATAAGTATGGTAATCAATTAATAAATGTCTGGTTAGCACAAAATGGTCGTCCAGAAAACAGTTTAAATCCTGTAGAGTTGTTGTGCTTTATTGGAACACGAGGGATGGGTGCACTAGAGTTTGAACCTGTAAATTTCAAATCCAATCAAACGGCTTTCACTATCGAAATGGACAACTTGGTCAAAATATCACAAGAAGTAGTCAACAACCGTACTGATTTTGAAACCAACCTAAACGGCGATGAACAAAAAGCATTATTGGATATTCTAAAAATAGGAACTTCGGCAGGTGGCGCAAGACCAAAAGCCATTATTGCCTACAATGAAAAAACGGGAGTAATCAAATCAGGTCAGGGAAAAGCGCCCAAAGGTTTTAATCATTGGTTGATAAAATTAGACGGTGTAAGCGATAGTCAATTTGGGACTTCAACAGGATACGGGCGTGTTGAAATGGCTTACTATCTAATGGCAAAAGCCTGCAAAATTGAAATGACCGAATGCCGATTGTTAGAAGAAAATGGTAGAGCACATTTCATGACACAACGATTTGATAGAGAGGATGGCGATATCAAATACCACATCCAAACTTTTTGTGCCATGCAACATTTTGACTTCAATAACGTGAACAGCTACAGCTACAGCTACGAGCAGTTGTTTCAAACCATGCGATTGCTGAGACTTCCTTATCCACAAGCGGAACAAATGTTCCGTAGAATGGTCTTTAATGTAATGGCACGTAACTGTGATGACCACACCAAAAACTTTGCCTTCCGTTTAAGAAAAGGCCAAAACTGGGAACTAACACCAGCTTATGATATGTGCCATGCCTTCAGGCCCGGAAGCGAATGGGTTAGCCAACATGCTTTAAGCATCAATGGTAAAAGAAATGCAATTACCAAAGAGGATTTAGTAACCGTTGCTAAATTGATGAACATCAAAAAAGCAACAGAAATTATTCAACAAACCAGCGAGGTAATAAAAAACTGGACGTCTTTTGCAGAAGAAACCAAAATAGAAGCAAAATTGAAAGAAGCAATAAAAACCACATTAATCACTTTTAATTAATAAATGGGGATTTCATCTAACCATTACCATTGTTTGCCCAAGCACATAAAAAAATATCATTTACACTATAAATTAATCTTTATACTAAAAAACATTATTTATAATAAAAAATATCAATAAAAAAGTAAACTGCTTTATGAACACTCCCCATTTTTCTAAATAAACCAATCAAGCTTATCTCGCCATTTTAGGGTTATCAACGAGGGTAATTTTTACCTTCGCAAACAAAACGAGTGTAATTTTAGTAAAAATTTACCTTCGTTAATATTTTCCATTACTCTACTGTTCACAAAAAAAACATGTTCATGTTCCGTGAACAAACAAAAAAGTGAACACATATCACATATTGCAATTTGCGATGTGAAGATTTAAGTTGAAATATAATAACATAAAATGTTTGTTATTTTAAACATAAAAGCTATTTTTGTATATAATAACGAACATTTATTAAAAATGGCAACCAAAAAGCAAACTGTTTTTCCAAAGTATGACAAGGTCTTAGAACAAATGGGAGAAAATATCAAGATAGCTCGTAAAAGACGAAAACTCACTATGATTCAAGTAGCAGAGAGAGCAGATATTTCAAGGTCAACATTGCATTTAATTGAGCTAGGTAACACAAGTGTGGCAATGGGTGCCTATTTCAATGTACTGCGTGTATTAGGTCTACAAGATGATTTCCTAAAACTAGCCGCAGACGATGAACTGGGTAGAAAGCTCCAAGACCTTGAACTTCTTAAATAAGGTCATTACGAGGAACAAAGCAATCTACTCTAAATCTAACCTTCTAAAAATCTAAGATGTCCACAAAAACCGATATATACGTTTACGCACATTGGCAAGAAATGCCAGGGCCTAAAATCATTGGGATATTATTTGCCCAACAAGCAAAAGGTAAAAAAGCATTTAGTTTTGAATATGACAAAGAGTGGTTAAAATCCGATGAAAAATTTCTTTTAGACCCGGATATTCAATTATATAGCGGTCCCCAATACCCAAACCAAAAAGAAAACTTCGGCATATTTCTCGATAGTATGCCAGACACTTGGGGACGTACATTAATGAAACGTAGAGAAGCACAACAAGCTAAAGAGAAAAACGAAAAGCCAAAAACACTTTACGATATTGATTTCCTTTTAGGAGTATTTGATGAAAGTCGAATGGGTGCACTCAGGTTTAAAACCAACCCAAACGGAGAGTTTTTAGACAACAACAAATCAGCTTCAACACCACCTTTGTCATCTATTCGCGAATTACAAAATGCTGCTGCAAATTTTGAACACGATGAGGATAATGATGAGGTAAAAAAATGGTTATCTGTTTTGATGGCTCCTGGTTCTTCATTGGGTGGTGCCAGACCAAAAGCTAACATTTTAGATAACGATAAAAGTCTTTGGATTGCCAAATTCCCTTCCAAAACAGACACTACAGATAAAGCAGCTTGGGAATTTTTAGCTTACCAACTTGCAATTAAGGCAGGTATTGAAATGGCTCCTTGTAGAATAGAAAAAATAATGGGCAATTACAACACCTTTTTTACCAAACGTTTTGATCGAAAAAACGGTGAAAGAATACACTTTGCATCGGCTATGACCATGACTAGAAATAATGAAGATACGGTAAGAGACAATCAGGCAAGTTACTTGGATATAGCCGAATTTATCAGTTCGAATGGAGTAAATATTGAAGCTAATTTACATCAACTTTGGCGTAGAATAATTTTCAACATAGCCATATCGAATACTGATGATCATTTAAGAAACCACGGATTTATACTTACTAAAGAAGGCTGGATACTATCACCAGCATTCGACCTTAATCCATCTGTAGATAAAGACGGTTTAGCACTAAATATTGATACCGTAAATAACGAACTAGATTTCGAACTAGCAAAAAGTGTGGGAAAGTATTTTCGATTAGAGGAAAAACAAATGGCCAAAATAATACAAGAAGTAAAGCAAGCAACTAGCAATTGGAAAACAATAGCAAAAGAACTTGGAATTCCTAGAGGTGAAATAGAATTGATGACAAAAGCATTTAATAGCTAAAATAATAGTGAAAACTAGTTGGGTGTAATTATTTTATTTAATTATACCGAACTGATTTTATTAAATAAAATTAATATTTAGAATACTAATTAGTCTCAATGATAAAAAATATTCTTAAAAATATCAATAAAAAAGTAAACAACCTATTGCTAATTTTCGTATGTTTACCTTCCTTAAAATAAAGTAGTCAAAATTAGTTACCCTATAGGTGTACCTATGAAAAGTTGACCTTTGCGAAGCCTTGAAAACACTGATAAAAATATAAGGGTTACGGAGCCTCTTTCTCTATGCTAAATTAAAACCCTAACTATCGATTTTCAATTAGTTAGGGTTTTTTATGTAAAAATTTGAAAATAATTAAAAGATTAATGTTAAAAAACAACTA
This sequence comes from Flavobacterium psychrophilum, assembly GCA_945907225.1. Classification (GTDB taxonomy): domain Bacteria; phylum Bacteroidota; class Bacteroidia; order Flavobacteriales; family Flavobacteriaceae; genus Flavobacterium; species Flavobacterium psychrophilum_Q. Next base: position 4,529 of record CAMDSN010000114.1, read on the forward strand.
AAACGGCAACTATAAAAACAAAACCTTGTAAATCAATGACTTACAAGGTTAAAAGTGGAGCCCGGCAGACTAGCTTTGCTCATCTCCACCGTTCCGGTCCTGCAAATGCAATTGCCTGTCTTTTGCAAAGACAAATGTCTTAAAATCAAAAAATCCAAACAAGTGAACTTGATGTATTTTTATCATTTGCAGCCGCAATGCAATTGCGCTTGGTGTGGAGAAGAGGGGAGTTGTCTCGAACTATTTTATGTCGGATTTACAACTTTTAAATAAAAAAATAACCTCTAAATTTCTTTAGAGGTTATTGGTACGACAGTGGAGAAAAGGGGAGTTGTCTCGAACTTTTTTCTATCGGATTTACAACTTTTAAATAAAAAAATAACCTCTAAATTTCTTTAGAGGTTATTGGTATTACAGAGGAAAAGAGGGGGGTATCAGTGATGGTCGAAAGAAATTCCGACCATCACTGGGCTAAACGCAATATTTTTTACGATTAAATTTATAATGCTGAAATTCAAATCGAGTAAAGTTATAAATCAATCTATAAAATGAACTTTTGTGTCTAGTTATAGTACCATATTTTTTTAATCATAAGTAATTACATATATTTTTAATTATTTTAATTAAATTTCGGAATTCAATAAAAATAGTAAAATGACTAAAGACTACACACAATACGGAATTGAAAATTATATCCTCAAAATTAGTGGGGTGTTTAATTACACTTCAACGTTTTATGCAACAGCTCTTAAAAATAGTTATGAACCTTTGGTATTTTCGGAGTCAAATGTTAACTTTTGTAAAGATTTTTTCTACCCGAATCTTAGAAAAGAGTTTTTTAGTAATAATAAAGATAGGCATCCTATTTTGATTCGAAAAGGCACTGCGAATTCCCCCGTCAATTTGTTTCAATATGCCTACAATTCTACTACAGAAAAGGCAAAAAGTATCGATATAATTGTAGCCGAAAGTCGCCTTGATTTGTTTGAAAACGGATTTGGAATGTTTTCGCTTTCATTGCGTTTGACCACCGACCAACTTGCCTTAGCAACGTTCTCGGATGCCGCTTTTTTAGCCCGCAACTTTGATACTACTATTGCATATGGCAGCTATACCAAATGGCACGA
>CAMDSN010000115.1 GCA_945907225.1 Flavobacterium psychrophilum
ACCTACACTAATCCGATAATACCCAAACATTTTAAAACCGTTTTTTGACAAATAATCTATAAATGTTTTTATGGCAAACATGGCTACAATAAAACCAACGATATTCCCAATAAGTAGTAAATTAATTTCTTCGCTGGTTAATACATAGCCATCTTTATAATAATCATAACATTTTTTTGCTGTAGCTCCTAGCATTGTGGGAACGGCTAAAAAAAATGAAAATTCAGCTGCGGTTTTTCTTGATAGTTTTTGAGACATTCCGCCAATAATACTTGCGCCACTTCTAGAAACTCCCGGAATCATAGCAATACATTGAAATAATCCAATTTTTAAAGCTGTTAAATAACTAATTTCTGTAGTACTTTGAGTCTCATCTTTAGGGGTAAACCAAGTATCAACTTTCAATAAAATAATTCCTCCAAGTATTAATGAAATGGCAACCGTTATAGGGTTTTCTAACAACGCATCTATTTTTTTACTGAAAAGTAATCCAAAAATTATAGCAGGAATAAAAGCCACGCCTATTTTAAGATAGAAATCAACATTTTGAAAAAACCTTTTAAAATATAAAACGACAACTGAAAGGATTGCCCCTAATTGAATGACAACGGTAAATAATTTTGTAAATTCCTCGTTTGCAATTCTAAAAAACGATGAGGTGATTATCATATGGCCCGTTGATGATACGGGAAGGAACTCTGTTATTCCTTCAACAACGGCAAGTACGACAGCTTGAATGTAATTCATATTTTCAGTGATTAGTAATTGGTGAATAGTAATTAGTATTTTGTCTAGTAATCGAGGGATTTTTGCTAATCACTTATTACTATTCACTAATCACTTTTTCTTAAAGATTGAATAAATCGTAATCCCAAAACCAATCAAAACAATAGCTGGTGCCAATCCTATTCTTCTAAAGTTAAAAACAGCTTCGTTAAAAACTTTTGGATCATCACTACCGCCACCACTCATTAATATAAATCCAATAGCAATAACAACAATCCCTATTATTAGCATCAAGTAATTGTTTTTTTCGAATAGGAACTCAGGTTTTTGATTATTATTTTTCATCGAAACTCTTTTTAAGACGTTATTTATACATTTATAACATTAATATAAATCGCTTGTTCTTAAATTTAAAAAGCGTTGAGTAGCAAAATAGGTGCTAACAGCTGTTATTAAAACTCCAAGAAGGAGAACGCTAAAAAGTACAACAAAAATAGCTAGTTTGTCTTCTGTAACGCCAAGGTTTGGATAGGTTGTTTGAATGTAAATAAGAAAACCACTAATAGCAAAAATGGCTAATAGCGACCCAATTAAACCCAAATACACACTCTGTTTGATAAAGGGCTTTCTAATAAAGGCTCTTGTTGCTCCCACCATTTGCATAGTTTTTATGATAAATCGATTGGCGTAAATAGCCAATCTAAGCGAACTATTTATTAATAGTACTGAAACAATAGCAAAAATAGAACATACAAACAGTATCCAAAAGCTGACATTTTTAATATTATCGTTTACCAACGTAACAAGTTGTTTGTCATAAACAATATCGGCAATCATCTCATTTTTCTGTAAGCGATTAACAACTTTAGTGATGCCTTTATCGTTTACATATTCCGCTTTTAGGCGAATGTCAAAAGAATTTTGAAGCGGATTGGCACCTAAAAACTGCATAAAATCTTCACCAATAACTTTCATATGTTTTTTTGCTGCAACTTCTTTGGAGACATATTCAAAATTTTTAGCAAAAGAAGCCGTTTTTAATTCATTCCTAAAGGCTTTCAAAACACTATCCTTGGCTTCTGTTTTAAAGAAAACGGTCATAACAATTTCTTCCTTGAAATTATCTGATAATCTTTTAGAATTAATTACAAAAAGTCCCAACATCCCCAATAAAAACAATACCAAAAAGATACTCAACACAACTGAAAAATAGGAGGAAATAACTCTTCGTTTTTGAAACTTTTCAAATGATAACGACATAAATTGAAATTTAATTGCGTAAAAATAATAAAGAAAATTGTTTTTCTTCTTTATAACGCACAAACTTTTAACTTTATTATAATAAACGTAAATTTGTATTCGAATTTTTAAATTAATGGATTGAAGGAATTCGCCCAAATGCATTAAAAGAATCGCTGAATGAATTTTTGTTATAGCGAAAGGGGTGTTAAAGAATTTAAATAGCTAATGAAGTATTTTCACGAAACAATTGAAGCCAAATGGCAAGAGTATTGGGCAAAAAACAAAACTTTTGCAGCAACTAATAATTCAGAAAAACCAAAATATTATGTTTTGGATATGTTTCCCTATCCCTCTGGTGCCGGATTACATGTTGGACATCCTCTTGGTTACATTGCCTCGGATATTGTGGCAAGATATAAAAGACACAAAGGATTTAATGTGCTGCATCCACAAGGGTATGATTCCTTTGGTTTACCTGCCGAACAATATGCAATACAAACCGGTCAACATCCAGAAAAAACCACCCGAGAAAATATAGCACGCTACAGAGAACAATTGGATAGGATTGGATTTTCATTCGATTGGAGCAGAGAAGTGAGAACTTCCAACGCAAATTACTATAAACACACACAGTGGATTTTCACAATGTTATTTGATTCATGGTATAATAATGACACCAACAAAGCGGAAGCCATTTCAACTCTTATTGCTGTTTTTGAAGTTTCTGGAAATTCATCTATTAATGCGGCTTGTGATGACTCGGTTCAATTATTTTCAGCTTCTGAATGGAATGCAAAGACTATTCAGGAAAAAGAAAAAATTCTATTGCAATATAGGTTGACATATCTCGCCGAAACTGAGGTAAACTGGTGTCCAGCATTGGGAACAGTATTAGCGAATGATGAAATTATCAATGGTTTTTCAGAAAGAGGGGGACACCCCGTTTTAAGAAGGAAAATGACGCAATGGTCTATGCGTATTTCTGCATACGCCGAACGATTATTGAAAGGGTTGGAAACTATTGATTGGAGCGAATCTATAAAAGAAAGTCAGCGAAATTGGATTGGAAAATCAGTGGGAGCATTGGTTAAGTTTGATTTGTTGCCTCACCCCCAACCCCTCTCCAAAGGAGGGGGGAGCTTAATCCCTGAATATGGATATAAAACAGCAAATCCATTATATGCAAAAGAATTAGTAGCTCGAGCTCGTAATAATCGTAAAGAAGAAACGAAAGCAGAAGAAACTTTATGGCAAAAGGTAAGAAATTCTAAATTGGGTTATAAAATCAGAAGACAGCATTATATTGGAAATTTTATCGTTGATTTTGTATCGCTTGATAAAAAATTAGTCATTGAAATTGATGGCGGATACCACAATGAAATTGGTCAAAAAGAAAAGGATGATGAGAGAACATTACTTTTAGAGCAAAAATATTTTTTCAAAGTCATACGATTTACAAATCAAGAAGTAGAAAATGATTTAAGTACTGTTTTGGCTAAAATCAAAACTGAATTAGATACAAGAGAAACTATAAACCAATCAACCCCCCTCTCCGAAGGAGAGGGCCTGGGGGTGAGGTTTACTCCACTCGAAGGGCTGGGAGTGAGGTCAATAGAAGTTTTTACCACGCGCCCCGATACTATTTTTGGCGTAACTTTTATGACCCTAGCTCCCGAACATGAGTTGGTAAAGCAAATTACAACTCCTGAACAGGCTCTAGCTGTTGATGCCTATATTGAAGCCACAACAAAACGATCAGAGCGCGAACGTATGTCTGATGTCAAATCTATTTCAGGAGTTTTTACTGGCGCATATGCCACACATCCATTTACAAATGAACCAATTCCAATTTGGATTGGCGATTATGTTTTGGCGGGTTATGGTACAGGGGCTGTTATGGCTGTGCCTTGTGGAGACGACAGAGATTATGCTTTTTCAAATCATTTCAAAGGGCAAAAAGGAATGCCTCCAATTAAAAATATATTTAATCAAGATATTTCAGACGCAGCTTATTCAAATAAAGATGGATTTGAACTTGTTAATTCCGATTTTCTAAACGGCTTAAATTACAAACACGGTACAAAAAAGTCAATACAGTATTTGGAAGAGAAGGGACTTGGAAAAGGCAAAACAAATTATCGTTTGCGAGATGCTGTTTTCTCTCGACAACGTTATTGGGGAGAACCGTTCCCGGTTTATTATGTAAATGGAATGCCACAGATGATTGACAGCAAGCATTTGCCAATCATTTTGCCCGAAGTAGAAAAATATTTACCAACAGAAGACGGACAACCGCCATTGGGCAACGCAACGCATTGGGCTTGGGACACAGTGAATAATAAAGTGGTTTCAAATGAATTACTCTCCCCTCCTTTGGAGGGGCTGGGGGAGGCTACCATTTTTCCATTAGAACTAAATACTATGCCAGGATGGGCCGGGAGTTCATGGTATTGGATGCGTTATATGGATTCGCAAAACGAAACAGAATTTGCAAGTCAAGAAGCTATTCAATATTGGGAAAACGTAGATTTATACATTGGAGGAAGCGAACATGCAACAGGTCATTTGTTATATGCTCGTTTTTGGAATAAATTTTTAAAAGATCGGGGTTATGCCCCAACCGAAGAACCATTCAAAAAATTAATTAATCAGGGAATGATTTTGGGAATGAGTGCGTTTGTTTACAGAACTGAGGATTCCAAGAAGTTGCTTTCTAAAGGATTAATTAAAGGGGAAAAAGTATATCCAATACATGTTGACTTAGCTGTTATCAATGATATTACCAATGAACTAGACATTGAAGCTTTCAAAAAGCATCCATTATATTCTGATTATAAATACGCCACTTTTATTTGTGAAGATGGAAAAGTCCTCTCCTTTGGAGAGGATTTAGGAGAGGCTAAATACCTCGTTGGTCGTGAAGTTGAAAAAATGTCCAAATCCAAATACAATGTGGTTAATCCAGATGACATCTGCAACGATTATGGCGCAGACACTTTGCGTTTATACGAAATGTTTCTTGGACCATTAGAGCAGGCAAAACCATGGAATACGGCAGGTATTACCGGAGTTTCAGGCTTTTTAAAAAAACTATGGAGGTTGTATTTTGATGATAGTATAGGTATAAATATAACCGATGAAGAACCAACAGCAGACATGCTTAAATCATTGCACAAAACCATCAAAAAAGTTACTGAAGACATCGAAAACTTCTCGTTCAATACGTCAGTGTCACAGTTTATGATATGTGTTAATGAATTGGCAACGCTAAAATGCCATCACCGAAAAATATTGGAGCCATTGGCAATAACTATTTCACCGTATGCGCCCCATATAGCAGAAGAACTATGGTTTCAACTGGGAAATGATGGTTCTATTTCAAATGTCACATTCCCAATTTTTGACGCAATCTATTTAGTAGAATCGGAAAAAGAGTATCCGGTTTCTTTTAATGGGAAAATGCGTTTCACAATTAAATTGTCATTAAATTTAACGGTGGCTCAAATTCAAGAAATTATTTTGGCTGACGAAAGAACGATCAAACAATTAGACGGAAGAACTCCTAATAAAATAATCATCGTTCCGGGTAAAGTGATTAATTTGGTTGGATA
>CAMDSN010000116.1 GCA_945907225.1 Flavobacterium psychrophilum
TTAACTTTGCTACTAACTTATCTACTAATGATGTTTTATCTTCAGAATTTGGTGTATATCCAAATCCAGTTAAAAATGTAATTAATTTTAATAGTTCTGTAAATGCTTTAGTAAGCACTATTGAATTAACTGATTTAAATGGTAGAACAGTTAAAACTGTAAATGTTAATGCAACTGAAGGTCAAATTTCAGTAAGCGATTTAGCAACAGGAATGTACATGATGAAAATCACGACTGACCAAGGTGTTGCTGTTAAGAAAATTGTTAAGCAATAATCTTTAAATATATAATAGAAAAGCCATCAGTAATGATGGCTTTTTTTATGCTAAAAACTTGAATTGTAATTCAGGTGTAGGGACCATACAACTCGCTATTTTGCCAAACCAACTGTATCTATTTTTGGCAATATAATCATATACTACATTTAAAATTCTATTAGGTAAAATAGAAAATAAATCAAAATACCTATAAATCCCACTTAATGCTGAAGCAATTTTTAACGCTGCTTCCGCTTTGTAGTAATAAGCTATGGTTGGTTCATAAAGGATAATACTATCTATTTTTGAAGTATCAATACCCAGGTGTTTTAAGATACTTAAACCTAAATTGGATTGTAGCGGAACAAATCTAAAAACATCTTTTTTGTCATGCTTTATAATAAATTGAACAGCTGAATTACAAAGGTTGCAAACCCCATCAAAGAGGATTATTTTTTTGTCTTTAGGTAATTCGGATATTTCCATATTTATGCTGAATTTATTTCAGAAACTAAGTATTATTTTGCTTGAACAAATTCTAATAATTCCATGTTAACTTTAGATGTGAAAATCCCATAATTTACAACTGCTTTATTCTTTTCAATTTTGTCAATACTGCCAATGGCTTTACCATCAAACATTCGAACTCTGTCGCCAACTTTTAAAACTACTTTTGGTATTTCAATAGCTGTAGTCTTCAACTTCTTTTCTTTCTTCTCAGCTCTAATTTCTTCTACCTTTATAGTTACTTCCTCGGCAGTTTTCTTTCTTGTGATTTCTTTAGCCATGTTTTCTTTTACAGAAGCTTTTCTTCGTTTAGAATTTTCAACTTCAACAAGTTTAAGAAATTCTCCAATTAAGATTTTTTTGTCTTTATTATTAAAATAGTTCTCTGAAATAGCATCAATTTTTTGCCCAATATAAATCAACTTTTGGTTACTGTCATATAGTTCTTGATAGCGCTCTAATTTATCTTGAATTTTTATATTGATAGTTTCCATTTTCTTGCTTTCATCACGTGCTTTGCTTTCTTCTTCTTTCAAATTCAAAGATGTTTTCTCAAGCTTAGAACGCTCTTTTTGAAGCGTAGCAATAGTTTTGTCAAATCGAACTTTTCCGCTTTCTATTTTCTTTTTGGCACGATTGATTAATCCATACGGAATTCCGTTCTTCTGTGCGACTTCAAAAGTGAAAGAACTTCCGGCTTGCCCTAAAATTAATTTATACATGGGCTCCAATGTCTTCTCGTCAAAAAGCATATTAGCATTTGATGCTAAAGGTAATTCGTTTGCCAGAATCTTTAAATTAGAATAATGTGTAGTTATAATTCCATAAGCTTCTCTATGATAGAATTCCTCTAAAAATATTTCTGCCAAAGCACCACCTAATTCGGGGTCAGAACCTGTTCCGAATTCATCAATTAAAAATAAGGTCTTGCTGTTGCATTTCTTCAGAAAATAATTCATGTTTTTCAGTCGGTAACTATATGTGCTCAAATGATTTTCTATCGATTGATTGTCACCAATATCGGTCAAAATTCTATCGAATAAGAATGTTTTACTACGTTCATGAACTGGTATTAAAATACCACTTTGTAACATGAGTTGCAATAATCCAACAGTTTTGAGCGAAATTGTTTTTCCACCAGCATTTGGACCAGAAATGACAATAATTCTACTTTCAGGATTTAACTCAATAGTTTGTGGAAATGTTTTTTCATTCTTTTCTAAATTGCTTAAAAACAAAATAGGGTGGAAGGCATCCCGAAAACACAATTGCTTTTCAGTTGTAATTGTTGGTAAAACAGCGTTTATTTTGTTTGCATATTTGGCCTTTGCTGCAATAACATCAACATCACTCAGAAACTCTTGGTATTGTCTTAATAAGGATAAAAACGGACGGATATCGTTGGATAGTTTCTTTAAAATTCGTGTGATTTCTTCGCGTTCTTCATATTCCAAATTGCTTAACTCTCTTGAATAATGAAGTGTCGCTTCAGGTTCAATGTAGGCAATACTCCCCGTTTTAGAACTTCCCATTATGGAGCCTTTTACTTTTCGCCGATACATGGCCAAGACTGCTAAAACTCGTCGGTTTTGAACGAAGCTCTCTTTAATTTCATCCAAATAACCTAACGCATTATATTGAGTCATAGCTTGACCAAAACTCTGATTTACTTTTCCGCGAACCAAATTCATATCTCTGCGAATATTGATTAAATCAGGCGAGGCATTATTTTTAATTTCTCCATATTTATCAACGACTTCATCAATTTTTTGAATAATATATTTAGTATGTTCAACCTCGGACGATTTTTTACTGAGTTCGGGATAATAATCAAAAAACTTTTTAAAAAAGAGCAGCAAAGTATTAGTAGTCTCTGATAGCTTGGCAATTTTTCCAAAACAAGTAACTTCAAGATAGCTGTCTTCAATGGCTAGAAATTTTAATTCGTTGCTAATGTTGTCAAAACCATGATTAGGAATAGAGTTATTGTTGGTAAACGATGAAAGGTATTCTGAGGTTTGAAGCAAAACCTTCATTAAGTGTTCTTTTTCTCTGAATGGAACTATTTCGAGGGCTTTTTGCTTCCCAATTTCAGTATTACATCTTTCTGAAATGGTTTGCAAAATTGTATAAAATTCTAAATCTTTTATTGTTTTATCGTTATACAAGTTCATATAATTTAATAAGACTTCAAAGTTACAAAGTTTTAAAGTATGCTTATTGAGTCAATACTATTTATATTTACAAAAAAATAAACAATGTTGAATTACCTTGATATTTCATGGTTCAATCTATTAGAATTGGAGTTTAAAAAGCCATATTTTAAAGATTTAATGTTATACGTGGGCACTGAATATCAAAGCCAAATTTGTTTTCCAAAAGAAACCGAAATTTTCGCAGCGTTCAATCATTGCTCGTTTGATAATATTAAAGTTGTTATAATAGGGCAAGATCCTTATCACGGAGATAGACAGGCAAATGGATTATGTTTTTCGGTAAATGAGGGGGTAAAATTTCCACCTTCATTACTAAATATTTTTAAGGAAATTGAAGCTGATATGGGGGTAAACACCCCTATTTCATGCGATTTGATTGGATGGGCAAAACAGGGTATCTTATTATTAAACACCACTTTAACAGTAAGAAAATCAGAAGCTGGGAGCCATCAAAAAAAAGGATGGGAAATTTTTACTGATGAAGTAATCCGAAAAATTTCAGATAGGAAAGAGGATGTAATTTTTTTGCTTTGGGGCTCTTTTGCACAAAGAAAAAGAGTTTTGATAGATGCAAAAAGACATCATGTTCTTGAGGCTGGGCATCCTTCGCCGTTAAGTGCAAATCGTGGGCATTGGTTTGGGAATAAACATTTCAGCAAAACCAACGAAATTCTCATTTCTTTGCAGAAAGAGGTTGTCATTTGGGAACTTTAGTTCATGGCTAAATTAAGTTTAATAAATTTCATTTTATTCAAAGTCACAAGAACGTAATGCGCATAATAAATTTTAAAAAATATTATTTTTTAAAATTAAAAATAGTATAAATAAGATTTTTTTTTTTACTGTTCAATAATCGTAAAGATAACTTATAATAAAAATCGTATCCATCATATAAAATGATAATTAAGATTTTTTTAGTGGAGCCGGGGAGATTTTTATGCTGAATCATACGCTAATACAAATTATAGTAATTTATTTAGCTATTCAGAAGGAACTTACACACTTCAATCAACTTCAACTTTTAATTTGTCTGCAAATGTAAGCTTTCCTACTGATGTATTGCAAGTTACATAAACGTATCTTTCCAAATTCTTAAACTTAATGCAACACAACTGGAAATTAAAATTACTTATTTACCAAAGCTAAATTAGGTTGTTGTAAAATAGTTTATTAGATAAGCTTCAATTACATAGAACACTTGACATCAAGAAAGAGTTACCTATATGGTTGCTTTTTTTATTTAGGACTACTCAAATAATGATTATTTCCCGTTATATCTTTAATAGACAAAAATAGATAAGATTGCAATAGGAATAAAAACGGGTGGAAGAACTGCGGGAACAGAAAACAAGACCACCAAAGAGATAAGAGCAGTCTTAAAAGATGTAATCAATTACGAGTTGTTAAATATTGAATCCTTGCTTTGCGAACTCCAACCAATGGAGCGGTTAGAATTAGTAATAAAATTAATGCCTTTCTTATTACTTAAATTAGCTCCCAAGCCAACAGAGAATCCAATAGAACCAATACAACATTTGAGGTTACAAACTTAAAAGGGAACAGCCCTATTCAGAAAACGACCCTATTGATTGATATCTCAATATCTGTTACGCGCGAGGATCAATGATAAAAGTAGAGATATACAAAAAAATATGACACTATCTGTGACGTATATGTTTGAATGATAAAAGTAAAGTAAACTGAAATACTCCTACATTATGGAGATACTGGCTTTATTTATTTTTTAGTTAGAAAAGTTAAGATTAAAATAATAGGGAAAACGTTATAAACGGCAACTAAATCGGCAACCATGACTTTTAAACGTTGATTCTCTTTCTTGAGTTCTGTTACTTCATCGCTAGTAGCTTCTCTTCTTGTATCACCTGATAATCTTTTCTTACCCGCTTCTAAAAATTCTTTGTTCCACTTATAAAACTGGGATTCATTAATGGAATACTTCCTACATAATTCTGCACCAGACATTTAAGCTCCTAATGCTTCCATAATGATTTGTATTTTCTCTCCGGAACTAAAGATTCTTCGGGTGTTTTTGCGAATCTCATTAATGTAATTTTCTGTTGTTTGTTTACTTGGTGTTTTCGTAATAATTCAAATTTAATAATTTTTGAAAACACGCTCTTAGTTTTTGACTAAATCAGCACACTTTTTGCTGACGATTTACACTAGGAAACATCAACAGTAGTCTCGTCTGCAATCTTCTTGTAGGTCCCATTTTCTAGTTTTTCCCGAATCGCATTGAATGCAGTTAAAGTTTCATTAATATCTTCTAGAGTGTGAGATGCTGTAGGGATCATTCGTAATAAGATTATTCCTTTTGGTATAACAGGATAAACTACTATTGATAAGAAAATACCATAATTTTCCCTCAAGTCATTAACCATTACCATAGCTTCAGGAATAGATCCTTCTAAATATACAGGTGTTACACAAGTATTTGTATCTCCTATATTAAACCCACGTTCTTTTAAACCATTTTGGAGTGCATTAACGTTTACCCACAACTT
>CAMDSN010000117.1 GCA_945907225.1 Flavobacterium psychrophilum
TCTGCTCTTGCGAGCTTTTTTATAGACAAAGGCTAGTGCTTCAATTCTATTAATTTCTCTTACTCTCTTTTTTGTCTCGGGATAAATCCCGAAACGGCTGTCAATTCAATATGTCTACGAACGTGTTTATTGCCTTTTTAATAATACCTTTTGATTGTATTGTTATCCAAAGCGGGTGCAAAAGTAATTATTCTTTATTAACTAACAAGCATTTTTGAAAATATTTTTTTTTATTTTTTTAAAAAAATATAATTGAAAAATAATTGCCGTTTTTTAATCTTGAGGGAAACAAATATAAGTTATTATGAAAAATTAAACCAACATATTTATAACAGTTTTTTAAACCCTTTTTAAAACCCTGATATGTAAAATATTGAAAAATAAATCATATTAATAAACTACTCAAAACGAATAGATTTTGAGGGTGATATTTTAGTGATAATATAAGATGGAATCAGCAGGACGAATAAACAGATTAATATGGTTCCAAAATTGAGTAATAAAATGTAAAAAACATTTATTGAAACTGGAGCTTCATTAACATAATAACTTTCGGGATTGAGTTTAATAATACCAAAGTATTTTTGAATTAGCAAAATACCTATTCCTATTAAATTTCCCCAAAACAGCCCACGAAGGATTAAATAAAAGGAATTATATAAAAATAGTTTTCTAATTGTCCAATTATTTGCTCCTAGTGCTTTTAGAATCCCAATCATTTGGGTTCTTTCTAAAATTAAAACAAGAAGAGCAACTACCATATTTATAGTAGAAACGGCTATCATAACAATTAAAATTATAAGAATATTAAAGTCAAAAAGCTTAAGCCATTCAAAAATATAATAAAACTTTTCAACTATAGTTTGCGAATCTAACTTTGAAGAAGTAGCTTCGTAAACCTCTTGCCCTTTACTTTGTATTTGTGTAAAATCGTCTACAAAAACTTCGAAAGAACCTATTTGGGTTGGACTCCATTTGTTAATTCGTTGTACATGCCGAATATCACCAATAACATAATTGGCATCAAATTCTTGAAATCCGGAACTATAAACACCCACAATTTTAAAATTTCGGAGATTATAACCTTGATTACTTTCTTTCATAAAATAAGTTACAAAATGATCCCCTAATTTAAGCCCTAATCTATTGCACAAATACTGAGAAATTAAAACTTCTTCGTTCAGATTGGACTTTAAGTTTGGAAATCGGCCCGAAATTAAATACTCATTCAAATAATTTGTTTGATAGTCACCTCCAACCCCTTTAAAAACGACACCTTCAAAAGCAGTTTCAGTTCTAATTATTCCAGCTTTATTAGCAATAGCCTGCACATGGGTTATCCCATCTACATTTTTAAAATTTGGATAGAAACTTTGAATACTTGAAATGGGCTTTATACTAACATCTGAATTATTATCGTTATAACCTGATATTATAATATGACCATTAAATGCGGAAACTTTTTCTCTAATTTTTTCTTGCAAGCCAATTCCAGTTGCAATAGAAACTATCATCATAATCATCCCAACAGCAATTGCTGTAATAGCAATTTTAATAATTGGTGCAGATATACTACTTTTATGATTTTTAGAAGTAATAAGGCGTTTTGCTATAAAATATTCTAATTTCAAAGTTATGAGTTCAAATTTAGTCTTCAAAAATACAGTTTTATTCTCTGTTTTACTAATGTGCTATTGCAATTCACTAAAAGCACAATCAAAAAAAGAAAGAAAAGACGTTGCCCCCATAAGTCGAATGAAGCTTATAAAAACAGGGGCAGATAATTACACGGAATACTTACCACTACTTGCAGGAAAAAAAATAGGTATTGTAACCAATCCCACGGGAATCCTAGGTAATAAAACGCATTTGGTTGATTTTCTTTTGGATCAAAAAGTAGCACTTGAAAAAATATTTGCTCCCGAACATGGATTCAGAGGCACAGCCGACGCTGGGGAACATATTGTGGACGGTAAAGATAGCCAAACAGGTTTGCCAATTATTTCTCTATATGGTGAAAATAAAAAGCCAAAACCAGAACAACTTACCAATCTTGATATTATTATTTTTGACATTCAAGATGTCGGTGCACGCTTTTATACCTACATATCTTCGCTTCATTATATTATGGAAGCTTGCGCAGAGCAAAAAATTGAAGTAATTGTTTTGGATAGACCAAATCCAAACGGGAATATTATTGACGGGCCAACTCTAGAAATTAAAAATACTAGTTTTGTGGGAATGCATCCCATTCCGTTATTGCACGGAATGACAATTGGCGAATACGCCAAAATGATAAATGGGGAAAAATGGTTACTGAATGGTATTCAATGCAATTTAACGGTTATACCCTGCCTAAACTATAAAAGAGAAATGACCTATAATTTACCCGTAAAGCCTTCTCCTAACCTGCCAAACGACCAATCTATTAATTTATATGCGAGTTTGTGTTTGTTTGAAGGAACAAATGTGAGTGTGGGTCGTGGCACCGAAAAGCAATTCCAAATCTATGGTTCCCCTTTTTTACCTAAAAGCAAATTTAAATTTACACCTAAGCCAAATTTTGGTTCTAAAGATCCAGTATTTAAAAACCAATTGTGTTTTGGAGAGGACTTGTCAAATATTCCCAAAGTGAAGCAACTTGAACTTAAATGGCTTCTTAAAGCTTTTAACAAGACAAAAGAAAAAAGTAGTTTTTTTAATGCTTTTTTTATCAAATTAACGGGCACACAGAAACTCCAAGAGCAAATAGAAGCAAACCTCTCAGAAGTTGAAATTAGAAAATCGTGGCAAAAAGGGCTAAATGATTTTAAAGAAATGCGAAAAAAATATTTGATTTACTAAATCTTAATTTCAATATCAGGATTAACATTTAATAATTCATCTACAAATGCTTGCTTCTCTTTTGGCGAAATATAAACTTCATCAAACTTATTAAACTTAATTGCTATTCTATCTAACGACAAGGCAGGTGAACTCAAAATACTATTCGTTTTTTCTATTTTTCTAATTTTGGAAATATCAATCCTCTCATTTACAATAAACATACATTTAACAATTAATTGATTTTCTGAAATGATGTATCTTGTAGATTTAGAGATAAAGACTATTAGTAAAAGCGTCAATAAAAGTCCAAGACATCCATACCATTCTCCTTCAAAGATGCTTTGAATACTTCTAAAAATAGGATAAACTAAAGGTAATCCTAACCACCAATCTATTTTTGATCTATATACTTTATCGTTCATGTCATAAAGGCAATTTCTTTTTCATCTCTTCTACAATATTAAAAGCTGCCGGACAAATGGCCACGTTCTTTAAAGTCAAATCAGAAATTTGTTGAAATTTTTTTCTGTCGGTATGGGGAAACTCTCTGCAAGCTTTCGGTCGAACCTCATAAATTGTACAGCTATTTTTATCATCCAAAAAAGTACAAGGAACGCTTTGCAGCACATAATCCTTGTCTTCATCTATGCGCAGGTATTGGTCAATAAACTGTTGTGGTTTTTGTTTCAGATATTTAGAAATCCGTTCAATATCTGCTAAAGTAAATAACGGGCCTGTAGTTTTACAACAATTCGCACAATTCAAACAATTAGTTCGTTTGAACTCTTTGTCGTGTAAATCTTGCATTACATAATCGAGATTTTTTGGCACCTTCTTTTTAAGTTTATCGAAATACTTTTTGTTTTCAATATGCTTATCTTTGGCTTCTTTAGGAAGATTGTCTATTATTTGTTTCAATTTTAATGTTTCAGTTCAGATAGTAAAAGTAACAAAATACAACCTTAAACATAAACCAAAATGTTAGATCTTTTCGGCAAAGCCATCCTAGATTATCAAACTAACAATTCACCAGAAAATATTGTTACAGAAACTAACATTTCAGAAGCTGATGAAATGAGCGTAAAATACCTATTTCGAAGTTTTAATGAAATGCCAAATTTGGAAAAAAAAGCCTTGCAACTTTGTAATGGAAAAATTCTAGATGTAGGCTGCGGCGCAGGAAGTCATAGTTTACATCTTCAAAATAAAGGATTTGAGGTAGTCGCTATTGACATTTCACCAAACGCAATTAAAACTTGTCACTTGCGCGGTCTCATAGTTGCTCGGAATCAAAATGTCATTGACCTTGAAAATGAAAAATTCGATACTATTATATTACTCATGAATGGTACAGGGATTTTTAGAACGCTTGAAGAAACTTCAACCTATTTACAAAAACTAAAATCGTTATTAAACCCCAATGGGCAAATTTTAATAGATAGTTCAGATATCATTTATATGTTTGATGAAGATGATGATGGTACAAAATTGATTCCGACAAAAGGCTATTATGGCGAACTTACTTTTAATATTAACTATAAAGGCGAAACCGAAGAACCATTTCCATGGCTTTATATGGATTACAAGACGTTGCAAAACGCAGCTCTTGAAAATGGATTAAGGTGTGAATTAATTTTAAATGGCAAACATTTTGATTATTTAGCCCGATTGACGCATTAAAAAAAATTCAAGACTATATTTGAGATTTAATTTTAAGGAATATTCAAATATTTATGTGTTTGCAGAGACACACGCCATTTTGGGTTTTTCATAACATAGTCAACAATTAGAGGCGTCATTTCTTCTTTTCTAGACCATTCGGGTTGCAAAAAAAGTATGACGTTGGATTGCACCTTAGCAGCTTGTTCTTCTGCAAAAATAAAATCGGATTTATTATAAACAATTACTTTTAGCTCATCGGCAGATTCATAAGCGTCGGCTAAGGGTAATTTATTCTTTTTGGGTGAAAGACAAAACCAATCCCAGGTTCCTGTCACGGGATATGCTCCTGATGTTTCGATATGGACTTTTAAATTATTTTCTTTTAATTTCTGTGTAAGTAAGGTCATGTCCCAAGTTAATGGCTCACCCCCTGTTACGACAACGGTGTCGGCATATTTCTTGGCATTGGCAACAATAATTGTTGTTGCTGTTGGCGGATGCAATTCGGCATTCCAACTTTCTTTAACGTCACACCAATGGCAACCCACATCGCAGCCTCCAATTCTAATAAAATAAGCGGCAGTCCCTGTATGAAATCCTTCACCTTGAATAGTATAAAACTCTTCCATGAGTGGAAGCATTTCTCCTTTTTCAACGGCCAATTGTGTTTCTTTTGATAACATTTTTTTAATCTAGGGGGCAAAGATAAGTCCTTTTAAATAAAAAACCATCTCGATAAATTATCGAGACGGCTTAAAGATCTATTTTTATTTTTATTTTAAAGATTTAATCGATTCGATTGCAAAAGCATTCGTTGGATCAATTAATAATGTTTTAGAAAACATTTCTTTTGCTCTCACTTTATCTGTATTAGCTAAAAAAGAACCTATATTATTATAGGACTCAATACATTTGTTTTTATTTTTTACAACTTCCTCTTCACCTTTTTTTG
>CAMDSN010000118.1 GCA_945907225.1 Flavobacterium psychrophilum
TTAATGAGATTATTTTTTTGATTGTGAAAGGTACTATTTTTTTTAATTTAGCACTTAAAATTGATAAGTTTAGATTTAGGACTTTAAAATATTCTATTTTTTATATCATAATATTGTTATTTTAGCGCCATCAAATTCTATAAAATGTCTTTAAGAAATTCCATTTTAATAATTGCCATAGTTTTACTAGTTGATCAATTTGTAAAGATTTACATAAAAACAAACTTTTTTTATAACGAAACTATAGATGTAACGAGTTGGTTTAAAATTATGTTAATTGAAAATGAAGGAATGGCTTGGGGAGCAAAAATTCCCGGGGCATATGGGAAATTAGCGTTAACTTGTTTTAGAATTCTTGCTGTTTTTGGATTAGCATATTGGCTTTACGACGCAAGTATAAAACATAGTTCCACTTTCCTAATGGTCGCCATTTCCTTAATTTTTGCGGGTGCCGTAGGAAATATTATTGATTCTGTTTTTTACGGAGTTTATTTTGACCATAGCTACAACCAAGTAGCCACTTTGTTTTCAAAAGAACCTTATGGAACATGGTTTCAAGGGAAAGTTGTAGACATGTTATATTTTCCAATTTTTGAAGGGACAGTTCCCAATTGGTTCCCAATATGGGGCGGTCAATCCTTCAAGTTTTTTAATGCAATTTTTAATATAGCTGATATGGCTATATCAACAGGTGTAGGTATCCTAATTGTATTTAATAAAAAAGCTTTCGAAAAAAAATCTTCTATAGGAACGAGTGCATTGTAGTTGGGGTAATGCAGTAGTGTAACTTGATATCACTATCACTAACATCATCAATTTGTTCTTCAGGATCAAAAAAGGAAAGCCCAATTTTAATTACTTCTTTTTTACATTTACTTAAAAAAGCGTCATAAAATCCTTTTCCATACCCCACTCTATTACCCATTTTGTCATAGGCTAGCAAGGGTATAAAAACAACATCTATTTTCTCATTTGGTACTTCTAAACCATTTATTGGTTCAAATATATTATAGTCATTTTTTTTGAATTTTGTCGCGTCAGTTAACAAAAAGTTTGTCATTTCAATAGTTTCAAAGTTGCTTTTTGAAACTACAATTTCTTTATCTTTTCCAGCCAAAACATGGAGAATAAACTCGGTTTCAACTTCCATCTGTTCTTTTATTGTCATAAATAAATGAAAATAAGTATTATCCCAAAAATCACAATTTAGTGAACGGGTGTTTAAGTGCAGAATATTATTTGCAATTAATAAGCTCATCGTGTCAACTTTCTCCGGGGTTAATTGTTGCCGCAGGGCTTTATATTTAATCCTCAGTTCTTTTTTGTTCATAATTCAAATGTACTTTAATTTTTATAACTTTGAAATCGCTACAATGCAGATGTAAGTAAAAAAAACGCTCTTGAAGTGAAGTTAATTTGATAAGAAGTTGTAGGTGCGATTGCAGTATATTTTGACTTAATAAATTTAATATTATCCATACAAACTAAATGGAAACGCCTCCAATTGAACTTCAACTTAAAACGTTACCCGAAAAACCGGGGGTGTATCAATATTATGATAACGATGGTAAAATTCTATATGTTGGTAAAGCAAAAAATTTAAAAAAAAGAGTTGCCTCCTATTTTAACAAACTTCATGACAATGCAAAGACCAATGTATTAGTGAAGAAAATTGTAGCGATTAAGCATATTGTCGTTTCATCTGAACAGGACGCATTATTACTAGAAAATAATTTAATTAAAAAATTACAACCGCGTTATAATGTTTTGCTACGGGATGATAAAACGTACCCTTGGATTTGTATTAAAAACGAACCTTTTCCCAGAATATTTCAAACCAGAAAATTAATTAAAGATGGATCTGAGTATTTTGGGCCCTACACCAATTTTAAGACTGTTAATATAATTTTAGATTTGATTACGGCATTGTATCCCTTGCGAACCTGTAATTTTGATTTAAATAACACTAACATTCAATCTAGAAAATATAAAATATGTTTAGAATATCATATCGGAAATTGTAAAGGACCTTGTGAAGGGCATGAGTTACCTGAGAATTATAAAAAGCAAGTGGATGCTATTAGACAAATTTTGAAAGGTAACTTTAAAGATAGTCTTAGAGATTTTAAAAAATTAATGTTGAAATTATCCTCAGAACTACAGTTTGAGGCGGCTCAAAAAGTTAAAGATAAAATGGAAGTTTTGGAAAATTATCAATCACGCTCTACGGTAGTAAACCCCAAGATATCAGATGTTGATGTGTTTTCTATAATTTCAGATGAGTCCATGGCGTATGTTAATTTTTTGCAAATTGCCCATGGCGCCATCATCCGCTCATATACTTTGGAATTAAAAAAGCGTCTGAACGAGACTGATAAAGAGTTGTTAGAATTGGCTGTGGTTGAATTGCGCTCTCGATTTAACTTAATTTCAAAAGAAATTATTTTACCATTTGAACTAAATTTTGGCAATAAAATTAAGGTTACCGTACCTCAGTTGGGCGATAAAAAACAAATACTTGAACTGTCTGAACGAAATGCTAAATATCAAAGATTAGAACAATTAAAGCAAATTCAAATAGTTGATCCTGAAAGACACACCAATCGAATTATGGCGCAAATGCAGAAAGATCTTCGACTTTCTTTTGAACCCAGACACATAGAATGTTTTGACAATTCAAATATACAAGGGACAAATCCAGTTTCTGCTTGTGTTGTTTTTAAAGACGGTAAACCTAGTAAGAAAGACTACAGACATTTTAATATTAAAACAGTTGAAGGCCCCAACGATTTTGCTTCAATGGAAGAAGTTGTTTACAGAAGATATAAACGACTTTTAGACGAAAATCAACCACTGCCTCAATTGATAATCATTGACGGAGGCAAAGGACAATTATCTTCAGCTCTGAAGAGCATTGAAGATCTTGGTCTGAGAGGGAAAATAGCTATAATTGGAATTGCCAAAAGATTAGAAGAGCTATTTTATCCAGGCGATTCTATTCCGCTTTATTTAGATAAGAAGTCAGAAACATTAAAAGTAATTCAACAGTTACGAAATGAAGCCCATCGATTTGGAATAACGCACCATCGGGACAAAAGGAGTAAATCGGCTCTCAACTCCTCCTTTGACATGATCCCAGGAATTGGTGAAAAGACGATGCTTGCTCTACTAAGCCACTTTAAAAGTGTAAAAAGATTAAAATTAGCTTCTGAAATAGAAATTTCTGCGGTAATTGGTATGTCAAAAGCAAAAAAAATTTACGAATTTTACCAAATTAGTAATGCATAGTATGAATAAAATTTTACTTTTTCTATTTGGAATAGCCTTTTTGCATCCTCTATTTGCACAGGATACGATTACTAGTAAAAAACCAAAAATTGGATTAGTCCTGAGCGGAGGAGGCGCAAAAGGATTTGCTCATATTGGGGTTTTAAAGATTTTAGAGAAAGCAGGAGTAAAAATTGATTTTATTGGAGGGACAAGCATGGGTGCTGTGGTAGGGGGTTTGTATGCTTCAGGATATAATGCAACACAAATAGATTCTATATTCTCAAACACCGATTTTGATCAATTAATTCAGGATTATATCCCGCGTTCATCTAAAAGTTTTTTTGAAAAAAGAAATGATGAAATGTATGCAATAACACTTCCTTTTAATAAATTTAAAGTCGGGGTGCCATTAGCTTTTTCACGAGGGATGTATAATTATTGTCTGCTTTCAAGATTGACCCACAAAGTTAGATTTGTAAGGGATTTTGACAAACTTCCTATCCCCTTTTTTTGCATCGCTACTGATATTGAAAAAGGAGAACAAGTTTTATTAAAGAATGGCTATTTAGCACAAGCAATTTTCGCAAGCTCAGCATTTCCATCTTTATATTCTCCAGTAGAGATAGATGGGAAACTCATGATAGACGGGGGTGTAATAAATAATTATCCAGTTGAGGAGATAAGGAAAATGGGTGCTGATATTGTTATTGGTGTAGATGTACAAGACGACTTAAAAGATAGAAGTTCATTGAATGATGCCTCAAAAATTCTGGTCCAAATTGCAAATATCGACATGATAAAAGATATGGATAAGAAAATAAAATTAACAGATATATATATTAAGCCAAAGGTTTCTGAGTTTGGGGTTATTTCATTTGATGACGGCAAGGAGATTCAGGCGAAAGGAGAGTTGGCGGCTACAGCGGTTTTTGAGCAGTTAAAAAAACTTGCAGATTCTTCTTACACATTTAAATTAAATAACATTAAAACAAAAAAAGAGTATCTCCAATTTAAAAGTATTTCCATAAACAAATTGGAAAATTACACGCGAGCCTATGTTTTAGGAAAATTAAGAATAAAAAATGATCAAAAAATAAGTTACCAAGATATAGAAGATGGGATAAATAATCTGAATGCTACTCATAATTTCAATAGTATTAGCTATTCCATTGAAGGGTCTGACAACGCCGAAGAATTAAAGCTAAATTTATCTGAAAACACCATTAAAACTTTTCTAAAATTTGGATTACACTATGACGGGTTATACAAAAGCGCAGCTTTAGCAAACTTTACTAATAAAAAAATACTTTTTAAGAATGATGTTGCATCACTTGATTTTGGGCTAGGGGATAATATTAGATATAATTTTGATTATTACATAGATAATGGGTTTTATTGGAGTTTTGGAATAAAATCTCGATTTAACACTTTTGCACAAGGGATAAAAACAGATTTTAGTAATGGAAATTTGTTGTCGCAACTTGGTTTAAAGACTATTAATATTAACTTTTCCGATTTAACAAATCAGGCCTATTTACAAACGGTATTTATACAAAAGTTTTTAATTGGAGCAGGCTTGGAACATAAATATTTAAATATTATTTCTGAAAATCTAGAACCAACTAACTCCATAATTGAGAGAAGTAGTTATGCAAGTGTTTTTGGATATATGAAGTATGATTCTTTTGACAACAAATTATTTCCTAAAAAAGGCTGGTTGTTAGCAACAGATATTCAGTCCTATCTTTATTCTACAGATTATACAAAAAGGTTTAATAAATATTCTGTAGCAAAAGCAGAGTTAGGAATTGTGAAAACTATTAATAATAATATATCATTTAAACTTCAGACAGATGTCGGATTTGCTTTTGGAGATTCAAGTATTGAGTTCTTTGATTTTATTTTAGGAGGTTATGGATTTAATCCTATTAATAATTTCAAACATTTTTATGGCTATGATTTTTTAAGCATATCTGGGGATAGTTTCATTAAATCTTGCTTCACTATTGATTACGAGATCTACAAAAAAAATCATATCAACCTTGCTGCAAATTATGCAAATATTGGAGATAACTTATTTGCAAATAAGGATTGGCTATCAAAACCACAACATACAGGATATGCTATTGGTTATGGTTTAGAATCGGTTATTGG
>CAMDSN010000119.1 GCA_945907225.1 Flavobacterium psychrophilum
ATCTTTTAATACTGAAAGTAGTTAGTGTTGTTTACTTCGTCAGTTCGGCCATAATGGCCTAGTGTGTGCAAAATTAGTTTTTTAAGCGCAAAGTTCACAAAGTTATTACGCAAAGTTCGCAAAGAAAGTTTGGTTTGAATTTTAGCAGAGATTGCGTGAAGGATTGGAGCAAGTACCGTGTACTGCGGAAAGCCTGACCTGAAAGGGCACGCCATAAATATTACAAATTGACTAAAGAACCTGAAACAAGTTCAGGTTAAAAAAAAATAAAACTCCGAAAGTATTTCCGGAGTTTTGACATTAAGATATTAGACTTTACGACTAAATTTATCCCAAATATGTTTTTAAAATTTTACTTCTGGAGGTATGTTTTAATCTTCTGATTGCTTTTTCTTTAATTTGACGAACGCGCTCTCTTGTTAGATCAAATGTTTCTCCAATCTCTTCTAATGTCATAGGATGTTGATCTCCTAATCCAAAATAAAGTCGAACTACATCTGCTTCTCTCGGCGTCAAAGTTTCAAGTGAACGCTCAATTTCAGTACGTAATGATTCGTGAATTAACTCCCTGTCAGGATTTGGTGACTCGCCAGAGCGTAAAACGTCATAAAGATTTGAATCCTCTCCTTCAACTAGAGGGGCATCCATTGATAAATGACGGCCAGAGTTTTTCATAGACTCTTTTACATCATTAACGGTCATGTCTAGTTCTTTGGCAATTTCTTCGGCACTTGGTGGGCGCTCATTAGATTGTTCTAAAAGCGCATACATTTTATTGATTTTATTAATCGAACCAATTTTATTTAGAGGTAAACGAACAATTCTCGATTGTTCAGCTAACGCTTGTAGAATAGATTGTCTGATCCACCAAACAGCATATGATATAAATTTAAATCCACGAGTTTCATCAAAACGTTGTGCCGCTTTAATCAAACCTAAGTTTCCTTCGTTAATCAAATCGGGAAGTGTTAAACCTTGATTTTGGTATTGTTTTGCAACAGAAACTACGAAACGTAAATTGGCTTTTGTCAATTTCTCTAACGCTTTTTGGTCTCCGGCTTTAATTTTTTGTGCTAATTCTACTTCCTCGTCGGCGGTTATCAAATCAACCTTGCCAATTTCTTGTAAATACTTGTCTAGGGATGCAGTTTCACGATTGGTTACCTGCTTGGTTATTTTGAGTTGTCTCATGCGATTTTTCTTTTCGTTTTAAACGTTCAAAGTGTTATACGACACTTTAACTTTAAAAGTTACATTTTTTTAAAAAAAATGCCCTGAATTTAGAAAAATTCAGGGTATTAATATATTTAAGTTACCTATTCTTTTTTTTATTCTCTTGGAGGTCTTGGTAAAAGGGCCTTTTTAGATACTTTTTCTTTTCTAGTTTTAGGGTCAAGTCCCAAGTATTTCACCATAAAAACATCTCCCATCTTAACAACATCCGAAACGTTTTCAGTTCTTTCCCAAGCCAATTCTGAAACGTGAAGTAATACTTCGTTTCCAGGAGCATCTGTATATTCTACAACAGCGCCAAAATCTAGCATTTTAATTACTTTCACTTCATATGCTTCTCCAATGGTTGGTTTGAAAATTATAGAATCGATTTTTGCTAATACCGCAGCAATTCCGTCTGGATCAGTTCCTAGTATTTCAACAACACCTTGCTCATCAACTTCGTTAATAACAATCGTACAACCAGTAGCTTTTTGTAATTCCTGAATCACTTTTCCACCAGGTCCGATTAAGGCTCCAATGAAGTTTCCTGGAATAGTACGCATGATAATTTTTGGAGCATGAACTTTAACGTCAGCATTTGGCTTAGCCAATGTTTCAGTCAATTTTTCTAAGATATGTAAACGACCATCACGAGCCTGAGCCAAAGCTTGCTCCATGATTTCATATTTCAATCCGTCAATTTTGATGTCCATTTGGCACGCTGTAATTCCTTCTGAAGTTCCGGTTACTTTAAAGTCCATATCTCCCAAATGATCTTCATCGCCTAAGATATCAGACAAAACTGCGAAACGATTTCCATCCGTAATCAATCCCATAGCAATTCCAGAAACCGGACGAATCATTTGAACTCCCGCATCCATTAATGCCAATGTACCAGCACAAACTGTCGCCATTGAAGACGAACCGTTTGATTCCAACACTTCAGAAACAATTCTGATTGTGTATGGATTTTCAGCCGGAATCATATTTTTCAAAGCACGTTGTGCTAAGTTTCCGTGACCAACTTCTCTTCTTGAAGTTCCTCTCAACGGACGAGCTTCTCCTGTTGAAAATGGGGGGAAATTATAGTGCAAATAGAATTTTTCTTCTCCTTGTTCAGACGGTGAATCAATTTGGTTAGCTTCTCTAGATGTTCCTAGAGTTGCTGTTGCCAATGCTTGTGTTTCTCCACGTGTAAATAATGCTGAACCGTGAACGGATGGTAAGTAATCTACTTCACACCAAATTGGTCTGATTTCGGTAGTTTTTCTTCCGTCTAAACGAGTTCCTAAATCTAAGGTTACATTACGAACCGCTTCTTTGTTGACTTTGTAGAAATATTTTCCAACTAAATCTCCATTTTCAGCTAATTCTTCTTCTGTAAACAAAGCTTTTACTTCTTCTTTTACGGCATCAAATGCAGCTGAACGTTCCTGTTTAGCAGAACCTTTACTTGCAATTGCATAAATCTTATCATAAGCCGCTGCTTTCACTTTAGCGTGAATAGCTTCGTCTTCTTTTTCTTGTTCATAGGTACGAACTTCTTTTTTGCCAAAAGCAGCCTGCAAACGTTCTTGAGCAGCAATTTGATTTTTGATGTGCTCGTGAGCAAATTTGATAGCTTCAACCATTTCTGCTTCTGAGATTTCTTTCATTTCACCTTCTACCATTGCGATAGAATCAGTTGAAGCACCAATCATCATATCAATATCTGATAATTCTAATTGAGCACGACTTGGGTTGATGATAAATTTTCCATCAATTCTTCCGACTCTAGCTTCAGAAATCAACGTTTCAAAAGGAATGTCAGACAGGGCCAATGCTGCCGAAGCGGCTAATCCCGCCAATGCATCTGGCATTACATCTTCGTCATGAGACATCAATTGAATCATAACTTGAACTTCTGCATGGTAATCACTTGGGAAAAGTGGGCGCAATACACGGTCAACTAATCTCATGGTCAACACTTCGTTATCACTTGGACGAGCTTCTCTTTTGAAGAAACCTCCAGGAAAACGACCTGCTGCTGCAAATTTTTCACGATAATCTACCGTCAATGGCAAAAAATCAATACCTGGACTTGCTTTTCTTGAGGATACAACTGTTCCTAAAATAACAGTTTTTCCAATTCTAACTACTACAGATCCGTCAGCTTGTTTCGCTAAACGTCCTGTCTCGATTGTGATGCTTCTGCCATCACCTAAATCGATTTTTTCTACAAATAATTGTGGAATCATAAATTTTTCCTTTTTAATTTTTACATTGGTTCCTGCCTGTCGACAGATTAGTTGTGTTGTAGTAGTTGTTTGTAATCCAATGAAAAACCGAAACTTTTCTTCTTTTTAATGTAAAAAAAAAGAGGCGCGTGGGCACCTCTTTTGTATTGATTATTTTCTAATATTCAATTCTTTGATGATCTCACGATATCTGTTAATCTCTTTTTTCTTCAAGTAATCAAGAAGACTTCTTCTTTTACCTACCAAAAGTACTAACGAACGCTCAGTATTATAATCGTGACGATTTTTTTTCAAGTGCTCTGTTAAGTGAGAGATTCTAAATGTGAACAATGCGATTTGTCCTTCTGCAGACCCTGTGTTTTCTGCTTTTCCTCCGTGTTTAGCGAAGATTTCTGATTTAACTTCATTAGTTAAGTACATGCTAATATTATTTAAATGATTATTATGTATGAATTAAGATTTTCTCAATTCGAGTGCAAAGATACTTTTCTTTTTTGAATAGCCAAATAAAAAGACACTCTTACCTTAAAAAAGTTTGGCAACTTCTTGATTAACAAATTCTAAAAATCTTTCGTCGGCTGCTGTAAAGGGATTTATTATATGGCTGTCAATGTCTATTTGGCCTATATTAATTCCTTTAACAAAAAGCGGCACCACAATTTCTGATTTCACTGTAAAACTACAGGCAATATAATTGTCTTGTGCGGCCACATCGGGAACAACAAAATTCTCATTAGATTCAGCCACTTGTCCACATATGCCTTTCCCAAACGGAATTACAATATGTTCTGTTTCTGCTCCAAAGTAAGGCCCAAGGTGTAATGTCTTGGTTTCATAATTAGCAAAATAAAACCCAACCCAATTATAGTAGGAAACCTTATCTGATAAAAATTGACAAAGGTTTTTTAGCTTTATGTCTCTAGTAATACTGGTTGCCTCAAGAATAGTGCAAATTTCAGTTTTGAAGTTATCCAAATTCATACATTTATTTTAATGCAAATGTAGTTAGAGAACTTTTTTTATTTTCATAAATTTGTCAAAAATTATCCATTGAAAAATCTGTTAATTCAAAACAAACTTTTTTTAATTTTTTTAGTAAAATTTTTGTTGAGTTATTTTATCATGACAGTGTTTTATCAGAGTTATTTGAATGGCTTTGATAGTCAAAAAAAGAAAGCTGATACATTCACGGTGTTAGTAGCAAATCAATCAAAAACTATTTTAACTTGGTTTGACGCATCTGCCTATTCGGCGCCACATCAAAGGGAGCCTAGTATAAAATTGTTTTATAAAGGAAAATATATTTCTAGAATCATTGAAGGATGTAACGCACTAAGTGTAATTATTTTATTCATTTCCTTTGTTATTGCTTTTAAGGGTAGAATTAAACACACCTTATTTTTTATTTTTTTTGGGAGTATTTTAATCCATATTATGAATGTACTGAGAATTGCATTACTGTGTATGGCATTATATAGTTTTCCAAAACAAGAACAATTATTACATGACGTTTTATTTCCTTTAGCAATTTATGGATTTGTTTTTATGCTATGGGTTATTTGGGTAAATAAATATTCAATTTATGCTAGCAAAGTTATTACAAAATAAGAGTAAAATAATTTGGTCATGCCTTTTGGTATTTCTATTGGTCTTGGTTAGGGTATTTGAAGCCGATCTTTTTTATGATCCTTTTTTAAATTATTTCAAAACAGAAAATGCATCCGTACCTTTTCCAAGAATACATATTTTTAAATTATTTTTCAGTTTGGGGTTTAGGTTTTATCTTAATTCTGTGATATCATTATTCTTGTTGTATGTTATTTTTAAAGACTCTAAAATTATTAAAATTGCTGCATTCATTTATGTGGTTTTGGGTTCTTTACTTATGATTAGTTTTATTTTTACACTAAATTTCTTTGGAGAAGAGAGTAAAATGACTTTGTT